>JBDUUL010000021.1 GCA_039938515.1 Nitrososphaera sp.
CGTAGCGATTGCCGAAGGCCTGAAAGGCACTTCAATTTTATCTACAAACTTGCCTGTCGACCCATCTATAACGGAAATGATGTTTGGTTTGCAAGTGCAGGCATAGGAAAAGTAGATCTTATTTGTATCAGAGTTTACGGCCAAGTAAGTAGGCGGGGAGTTTACCGCCAATGTTGAATTGGTATCAGTCCAAGTGATTGTTTGCTTGACCTTTTGTGTTTCATCGTCAATGGCAAGAATTGAGAATTGTTGAAAGTTTGCTACATACATGGTGTTCGTAACTGTATTAACAGCAATGCTCCTAGAAATTACTCCGGTCGTTACGGGCTGAGGCAGTCCGAATGCAAGGACGGGCATGGGAATGAAATAAAGGCCCCACAGAATTGTTGCAATCGATCCCATCACCTTAGTATAAGTGGATTTTTCTAGATTCAATTCTAGTTCAGATGCCCAAGCGCCTACGAATCATCATGTTGTTACCGATACGCTCATCTTAAACTAATCAGAGAAGGTACCATTGGCAAGCAAATATCGTTCTAATGATGCTTTACCTTCGGTTTCTGGAAGTAATTCAAACTCTCTTTCCACCACTTTTGTTAGCTTTGGATCGTATTTTCCGCTTTTGGCGTCTTCAATATTCTTCCGCGAGGTACTCACATTTTCAGGATAAAGATCTATTCCTGTAAAATTTCGTTGTATTATCGCGCACACAATTCCAGTGGTGCCTCGTCCCATAAAGGGATCAAGGATCCAATCCCCTTTTTCCGATGCAAAGTTTACTATCCGGGCCACAAGGTCCTCGGGGAAGATTGCAAAGTGCTCGTTTCCATAGTGTGCCTTTGTCGAGATCTCCCAGACGTTGCCGGGGTTCTTGCCCGCCGGATTGCAGACCGCAAATATCGGGTAGTGTTTGTGGTTTCCAATTCTCTTGCGAGTAGCATGCCGCTTAAATTTTCGGAAGCAGGTGGGACAGTACTTCTCTGGATCGTATCCAAACGCCAAGGATATCTCGCTCGTAGTCGGTAAGTCGTCAAACGGAGTCTCGCGGCTTGCATTATGGATTATCTCCTCCAACTCGGCAATCCTAACTTTACTTGCATTTATCGGTTCAAATTGCAAGAGGTGTTTTGGTGGGACCTTGTTTCTTCCTTCTCGGGCCTCATTTCCACTCGTTCTCAAAAGGTCAAGATTGGTAAAGGATTTAGAGTTCTTTGAAAGGAACAAGATATACTCGTATGCTTGCGAAAAGTTTTGCCTTGCGCTAGATGACATATTGTTTTTCTTATACCAAATTACATCTTCTCGAAAGGTATAGCCCTGTTCTACCAGCTTTAGTGCAAGCCTGTGAGGAACCATCAGCTTCTGATTGTTGCGCCTAGTATCGCCGATTACTATCCAAAGAGATCCGTCCTCGGTCAACAAAGGCTTACACAGACTGAATATTTGCGAAAGCTTGTCGATAAATTCCTGCTCGCCTTTTTCTCTGCCTACTTCATCAAGATTTTGACCATATCGCCTATGACCGAAGTATGGAGGAGATGTAATAATTAGACGGTACTTTGAAACTTCTCGAGGGTCATCGCCGAGATTCTTTAGTACCTTAAGCGAGTCGCCCTCATAAAGATCATAGCTAATCAATCTAATTGAGCTTCTCTGGCTTGTCAACTCTTGGCAAAGGATTTATTCTTTTTGTACGAGTTGTGAGAGGCTGCATAAAAGTACAGACAGTCGGCCAGAGCCTCGTCCTTTAAGACGCCGATTGCAGAGTTTGCATGAGTCTGGTAAAATGCGCTTTTCTTCAATAGATTGATACATACTTCAATGCTTTCGGTGTCCTCGGGATTCGAAGCAAGTATCTCATAATTCCTGACAAAATTCGAATCAGTCCCTTCCTCAAGGTATCTCCTTAACTCATTAATGATGCTGTTGCCAGTTCTCAAAAGCAGGGCTCTTTGGGAGATGGCAGATTCCAAGGCTAGCCAAACATCGTCCCACTTGCGTCGGAAAACCCTATCTAGCACACTTTGAAGCCCCAACCCCTGGCGAGTAAAATGCCTCGTGACTTCACTACCATACACCAAATCAATAACTACGGAAAGACCGTCCTTTTCGAAGCTTAGTCTCTGTGAGTGTGCATCATATTTCAGCTTGACAGAAAAACGATTGTTGTGGCGCTTAAAATAGTCCTCAAGCAATCGCTTGCTCTGAGTGTAAAATCCTTGTGACTTGTCATCTTCTATCGACGCCTCGCTGCCATTCACGTTAAACAAAAAACCTGCGTGCATTTCCAACTTCTTTATGCCAAGACTTAGAAAAGCTTGAGCAAAATCCATTTCCACATCGTCATGTACATAAACGGAAACGCTGTTTTGAATCAGCTCTGCCAATTTCAAATATTTTTTCGCCAATGCTTCTTCTCTTGCAGCAGTTCCACCGCTATCGACCCGGTTCTTTATTTCTAGAAATACTAGTCTGTCATCGATTATGTTCAAGAGATCAAATTTGAGCTTGGGGGCGGTACCTGTGGTCCTCCACTCAGAATCACTCGTTATATTCTTCACTTGTGAAATCAGCTTGGGTATATTTGACAAATTGATTCCGTTTGCGGCGGAGTCTCCTCCCGCAGACGCTAGGACCTTCTCCAACAGAGCTCCTCTGCCCCCCTTCGAGCCCCAAAAGTATGAGGTGACTTCCATGATAGCTCTATAGCTGTGGTTATTAGCAGCTGAATTAAGGCCCATGAAGTTTGCAGAAAAAGGGTCGAACTTATCGCCAGGAAGGCTTGCATATTCCATAAGATTGGAGACGATATTTGAGTAGGCCTTGCGCAGCCACGTTTCCTCACGACTTAGAAGAGATGGGTCCTGAAGCAATAGCATCCTGCGAGGGACGATACCCACGCTGCAACTGAAACAGGAGCAATGTTAAAGATTTTTCGCCTATAAGAAAAGTCACGATAATCGTCTCTCGCGCCGATACAATAGGCAGCAGCAAGTTATTCCGCCCGCCGCACTTTGATTTCTCGTTTTCGACAAAAACTTTCAATTCTCCATTTTGTTAAGAAAATGGCCTCTTTGTTAAATAAATCGACCTCTAAATCGCATTATTTAACAAAGCTGTCCCATTCGAGTAAGATGACCTAGACAGCAGGCAGTCTGATTATGGCCTCGTCCTGCAAGAGTGCAACGTATTCCCACCCTTGCATGATGTACTGTTTAACTTCTAGTATGGGTACGACCTTCTGCGTATTGCCGTTTAATCCGAGCGCCTTCTTTTGCTTGTCTTGAACGAGCTTACTGATGTCTGCAGGTGTAAGCTGCGATAGGTCGCCTAATGCGTCTGCTTCTTGCTCTGAAAAGCCTGCAATTAGTAAGAACTGGCGGTTGAACTGAGCCTTTACAGCATCAATGGCAGTGTCGCGCTTTGTGCTAGTGACCAAGTATTTGTCGCTGGCTTTGGCAAACGCTTCTCGCATCTTTTCGACTAGATCATCTGAAAGTTTACCCTTGTTCGTAGTATAGCGAGCCTCGATGTCGCCCTTGTGACCCATCCAGAAAACCCGCCAGTCTCTAATTATCAGGCCGTCGGCCTCAGCCATCATCATTCTAGTGTCAAAATAGGTCCGGAGGATATACGGACGCCAGTCAAAATTCGCCTTCCTTATTGCTTGCCGTATAGAATCACCAATGTTAGACGTTCTGATAAAGCCATAATGCTTGTTGAACCTGATTGAATTGACGATTGGAGTGTCAGCATTCAAAGTCTCTTTGCGGTCCTTGATTCGAAACTCAAGGAGAATCTTGATGTATTCGCAGCCTTCCGCAGGCATGAAGGTAAAATATCGATGTCCTGCCTTGCTGAGGTTTGAACGCACGGTCACAATGGCAGGCAACTTTTCGAAGGTGACAGTGGCCGTCGCGTTATCGACTCGCATTTCGGGTAAGTCGCCGACTTTGAGACCATCATTGCCAAGATAATTACCAACCACTTCAGGACGCACACCGGCAAAGGCAACGAGCGTCGACTCGACTTTTTGTTTGATGTCTGCAGCGTTCAGCAACCTTCTGACAAGATCGGGAGTAGGAGCCTGCTCAGTTGCAGCCTTTGTCGCAATGTGAGCTTTTGGCAGTTTGACCTTTTGTCTGATTTCGATTCCGTTATGCAGGAACCATGATTTCAAGGACTTTGTGTAATCCTGCATGTATGTGGGCTGCTTCTTTTCCTCGTGGAGCTTTGAAATTACATCCAGAATCAAATCCTGAGCTTGTTTTTGCTCTAGTTTGGCCATTTCCGCAGGCGTCGTCTTGAACTGTTTGCAAACGAACCCCAAGCGCTGGACGCACTTGTCTGCATTTGGCGGGCTGGACCTGGCAAGGTTGTCATACCACCTTTTGACGTTCGGATCTGCAAAAAGAACGGCTTTGTAACTGTCTTGCCTAAGCTTTCGACCAGCTTCCCGGGGCATCTGTTGGGATATCTAGCCCCACATTATTATACTTTTGAACCCATACGGGAGTGGACTGGGCGGGATTTGAACCCGCGACCTTTCGCTTGCGAAGCGAACATTACTACCCCTGAACTACCAGCCCAGCAGTCCACTTGCAAGTGATCCCCGAATATAAAATATCACGAACGGATTATTGGCAAACTCAAAACTGTGTGCGAGAAACTTCGCGCAGTTCCTCTGATAGGTCAACGATGGCATGAGGGTCGCGTAAGCGTATGCGCTCTTCATATTCAACAAGTAATACCGAGTTCTAATCGCGTGGTCTAGAACAGCCGGATTTCTAATATATTACGCCGTTTCAAAGTGATCATGGCCGACCCGACGCAGAGAGCCGAGGAAGCTTCGCAACAGCTCCCTCCGATTCTGAACACACAGGAAATTTCGTTCCAATTCAGCGAACGCTACTGCGTCTCGTACGTCGACATTGTAGATTCCACAAAAACTGCAATACAGATTAGGGAGCCGGGCAACGTCAGAGGGTTCTACTCGACCTACCTCAATACGCTGTCGCCGATTGTCAGACGTCATGCAGGCAGGGTGATAAAGAACTCTGGTGACTGTATCATTTACTATTTTCCATGCACCTCCGATGACCGGAGCGCCGCAAGCTTTAGGCAGGTGATAGAATGCGGGTTTGCAGTCCTAGAAGCCCGCTGCAGGCTCAACCAGGAACTAAGGAGTCTGGGCCTGCCTGCCCTCAGTTACAGGGTGAGCGCCGACTATGGCAGGCTTGAAGTGGGCACCCTCAGTAGCTCTACCGCAAGCGACCTGTTCGGCTCGACAATGAACATCTGTGCCAAGATTAACTCAATGGCGGACCCTAACACCATGGTGATTGGGGGCGATCTGCATCAGGTGCTTGCCGGACTATCAATAAAGGACTATGCCTTTCAGGACAAAGGCTCGTTCTCAGCCGGCGCAAGCTTTGACTATCCCGTATACACCGCGATAAGAAAGCATCATCCAGGTTCAGGTAGCGGCTCGGTTTCATTCAGCTGGTTTTCCCCCCAGACTGCGGATCCGCTGCTGTCAAACGAGATTGCAAAGCCTTCCCTGGGGCGCTTTGCGTCCAGACCAAAGCTGATGATAGTTGACGATGAGAGCGACATACTCACCACCTTCAAAATGTTCCTGGAGAGGGAAGGCTTTGAGGTGGAGACCTTCGATACTGCAAGGCACGCGCTCAGGAGGTTTGCTGAGTGCTGCGGCACAAAAGACAGCGGCGCGGATTCGCACCACGATATCGGCAATGTGGGGAGAAACCGCTCATTTGACCTGGTGATACTTGATATTCGAATGCCCCAGATAAACGGGCTCCAGCTCCACAAGTACTTCAAACAGCTTGACAAGAGCATCAAGACCATCTTCGTCTCGGCGCTCGATGCGGGTCAGGAGCTTGTAACCCTGCTACCGGAGCCGCAGGATATTGATGTCATAAGAAAGCCCGTGGCACGTGAGGTCTTTTCCCAAAGGGTAAAGACACTCTTGGGAGCGAGAAGAATCGCGCAGACCAACGGTCCATGAATTCTCGGTGACTCAGGTCATAATCCCGCTTAGACAAATATAGTCAGAGTCAACATCCAAAAGGTCAGTGCAAAGCCAGTGCAGAATTCATGTGACGTGCTGATAAAAAACGCGCAGGCAGTCATACCCAAGGTCGGCGTACTGGAATGCGACATCGCTGTAGAGGATGGAAGGATAAAGTCGCTAAAGGCTGGAGCCAACGCTGGCGCTTCAAAAGTTATCGACGCCGCGGGCAAGTTTGTGCTGCCGGGGCTGATTGACCCGCACGTGCACTACGGAGTTTACACGCCCGTAGACGAGGCGGCTGTTTCCGAAAGCCGGTCAGCGTCGGTCGGGGGAGTAACGACGATGATGAGGATGCTGAGACTGTATGATGACTCGTTTCAGACCCTAGACGACCAGCTCGCGGCAAGTGCAAAGTCACATTACATCGACTACTCGGTCCATGCATCGATACTCAAGCGTCAGCAGCTTGCGTTCTTACCGCTTCTGAGAGAAAGAGGAATCACCTCGTTGAAGGTGTACATGAACCTTGGCGCCGATCTCGACCGTATCTTTATGGACGTCCCCCCGGCGACTCACAGGATTTTGGAAGGCACGGTCAACATGACCGACGAGCTTTTGGCCCACATAGTCGAGCAGGGAACCCGCTTGGGTATGACAATACTTGTTCATGCAGAGGATCCCTTCCAGTGCTCGGCAGGAATTCGCCATGGAAGGGGAGCGGGGCTTGAGGGATTGAAGACCTGGTCTGACTGCAGGCCGGCACGCTCCGAGGCCGAAAGTGTTTCAAAGGTTGCAGCCCTTGCGCGAAAATTCGGCTCAAACATTTACTTTGTCCATATTGGCTCAAGTGCCGCTCTGGATGCTATTCTCGCAGAGCGCCAGAAGGGCAGTGCAAACTATTACATCGAGACCTGCCCCCAGTACCTCACGCACTCCTATGAAGACTACTCCAGCCTGAAGGGAAAGGTCGTTCCCCCTCTGCGCTCAAGGCACGACCTGCAGGCGATGTGGTTTGCGCTCCGTAACGGCATCGTTGACACGATAGGAACGGATCACGTTGCAAACAGGCTGGAAGTAAAGATGGGCGGGGGTGACACATGGACAGCTCTCGCGGGGTTTCCAGGCATCGCTACGATGCTGCCAGTTCTGCTCGACAGGGGCGTAAGAGCCGGCCTCATAGATCTCGTCCGGCTCGCAGAAGTCACCAGCTACAACACGGCACGGGTATTTGGCATGTACCCGAGGAAGGGGACGATAGAGGTAGGCGCAGACGCGGACCTTACCCTTGTTGACCTCGAAGCTACGCGCAAGGTGACGCCGGAAATGCTGCAGTCTTATTCGGATTACAGCATCTATGAGGGCTGGGAAATTACGGGATGGCCTGTGCTGACCATGGTGAGAGGCAGGGTCGTGATGGAAGACGGTGCAGTACACGCCGACGCTAGAGGTCACGGCAGATTTGTCGCGAGGCCTGTTGCCGGAAGCGGCTAGGCTTTCTTTGTCTTGTCTTCTACGCCAAAGATGGGGTATCTTGACAGCAACTTGTACATCAGGAATACTACAAAGGCGATGATGGCAAAGTCAATGATTTGCGAAATAAGGTCGCCATACGCGAAAGTCGAAGTGGCATGCGTCGCGGGGTTTGTCGCGTTGTATTTCATCGCGGCAAGGTCACCCGCGGGAAGGGCTAGCCCGACAATTGGATTGATAATGTCTGCGACAAAAGAGCTGACCAGCTTTGATGCAGCAGCACCGATTACGAATGCTATTGCAAGGCCGATAACACCAAACGTCTTTAGGAATACGATGAACTGCTCCATTAGGCTTGGAGGTCGCTCTTTGGTGCCGGGCGGGCTCTCAGTCATTGCCTTACTAGACAGGTGGCAGCCGTGACGTGCTATAAACCCTTTCAGACCAATTGTCAAGTTCGCCCGGCAGCAAAGTTTCTAGTGAGTTGAGATTACGTCAAGCTGGCCTGCCATGCCAAGCCTCAGGAGCAGGTCGGGCGTTCTGCTAAAGATCCCGACTTCAAGCACCCCGGGCAGCGATTTGGCTCGCTGCTCCAGATCAGAAGGCTCTTGGATCTCGCCAAATGATGTGTCGAACACAAAATTTCCGTTCTCCGTCACGAATGGATAGCCCTTTTCAAGGGCCCTCAGGCTCGGACTTGCATCCTTGAAGTGGCTTTTCAGTTCTACTGGAAAAAGAGACCGGGCAAACGGGTGCACCTCGATCGGAACCGCCCTTGAGAGTGTGTTTACGAACTTGGATTCGTCGGCAACTATCACGACCTTTTTTGCGGCAGATATGAGTATCTTCTCGCGCAGGAGAGCTCCTCCTCCCCCCTTTATCATGTTGAACCTTCGGTCTATCTGGTCCGCGCCGTCAAATACCACGTCAATTTCGGGTATGTGCGACTCGTCTGCGAGTTCCAAGCCGCTTTTTTCCGCCTCTATTTTGATTTGGGTCGAAGTGGGTATGCACTTCATCGAAGGCTTGTCTTTAATCCGGGCCATTTCCCTCACAATATGGGCCACAGTGCTGCCGCTGCCAAGACCCACCACCCTTGCACCCTTGAGGTGCTTTATCGCCTCGGAGGCCATTTTGGAAAATGCGGGTTGGCCTGAAGAGCTTGTACTCGACTGATTTGAGGAGGCAGGGTTCGCCACTGCTACCGAGTCTTGGTGGGATCAAATAAAACTATTTGGCGACATGATGGTAAAGAAAGCGTTGCAGGCAGGCTGCGTGTGGGGAGCGGGTGATGTTGGCGAGCCTGCAACACCTTTCTGGTCGTAAACAGTGACCAGCCGCAGGTTCCTAGCTTAAGGGTTTGCGGTGCAAAGTTCAAGAAGAAAAGGAGAGAAAAGACTACTGGAAGCCGCGTTTTCTTTTGAGATCGAATCCGCCACTCGGCTGCCCGAACTGCGGATTGAGATATCTGCTTGACAGGTACTTGGTGATGTCAAGTCCCATGGATATTCTGCTGCTGGCAGCATTGCGGTCAACCGCGGAGAGAGGGTCTACAAGGCCCGCGCCCTGCGCTTCGTCAGATCCCAGGATGCGGCACATCATGCTAGTTGGACTACACACCGCAGTAAGCATTCCCCCGCTCCCCTTTTTTGTCCACCTCAGGACGCCTATATTCGAGTCAATGGACTTCTCCCAGGTCGGGTCGTTCTCGACAAGCCAACGGGGGATCTGACTTTCCTTCATGCCCCGCAAGTAAATGCCAAGTCCATTTAATGCTTTTGGATGTTTCCAATTTGGTTAATATTATTAGGAACAAATTTCTAGAAGATGCCCTAGTTGACCTCCGAATCCGAACAAGGCGCGCCCAAGAGCTCCGAGCCGGCTCACGTTCTATCAAAAAAGGACAAGATTGCCATTCTTGCCGACGAACTGGTTTCGCTTGATGCAAAAAACGTGAGCCTGACTCTGGCGGAGCTCCTGAAAAGGCTGGGTGCGTCTGACAAGTCTGGCGTTTACTGGACATGCAAGAAATACCTGCAGGACGAATACGGGCTGCTAATCGCAGACTCGGGCCACGTGGGAATTTCAGACAGGTACATTCCTAACCTGATGTTCCCGGGAGACATTGTCGTTTATGCAGTGGTCGACATGCTCAAGACCGGGGACTATATCCAGTTCATTCAGCTGTCCGACACCAAGGACATCACAGTCGAGCACGCCAGGGTTGAAAAGGTAAGCATTGTTGACGGGGCCGTAAACGTGGAGGATCCTCTCTCCGGCAGCCTCTACTCGATACCAAAAACACACGTTATCGGCAAGGTGGTAAAGGTGACAACCGCGTTCTCAGAGGAATGGAAGCACACTTTTTACGAATTCAAGGACAACAAGTGGCTCCAAAAGACCCTGAAGAAGAACCTGGACCTTTACAAAAACGCGTCGTCCTCAAACCAAAGGCAGGTCGTGTCAGAAATAGAGCGGCGCCTCTCCAAGCTCAAGGAAGAACAGCTCACCTAGCGCAATCCAGCATAAACTTATAACACGTATCGCAAGTATTTTCAAAGAAAATGCCAAGACGAAGGGACATCACAAAGACTCACGCTTACAGCGCTCAGCGCTCTGGCAGCAAGAAATATGCCAAGGCAGAGAGGCGCAAGCGCCACAAACCCAGATAGGATTCTCGAAACTCGGGCTCGTGTCGCAAGCGCGTTCATTGGCTTTTCAAGCAGTTCTGACTTTTGTAATTAAGGTTGTCCAGTATTGCTAAATATTAGCCATGTATTTGCGTCCTTGCCTGCCATGATATACGCCTCGGATTTTGGTCTGCCGGTAGACGGAGAGAAGCTCCGCCGTGCTCTGGACGACGCGTTCATTGAAGGGCCGGTCCTATCCAAGATGCTCGAGAACATGGGCATCTCGTTTGGCGTTCCTCCGTCGCCGATGCACGAAATTCATTCCGCGATTAAGGTGCTTTTAGGCGAGACCGCAGGGTCGCTGATAATCGAGAACTTTAGGAAGCAACTCGAATCCGGCTAGAAAGATTCAGAATTCGTCGTCGCGGATAAAAGTTGTCGTTGAAAGTTTGTCGGCATCATAGTATGCCAGGAATCCCTCAAGCGAGTCCTCTATTGCTTCCTGTGGAGTGCTCTTTAGGTTAAGATTCCGAAATGGCTTTGCGTGACCCTCCGGTTTTATCAGGTGGCTTGCGACGCCCAGAAACATGCCGTCTGAGTATTTTATGACCTTTATCCGCAGAGGGTTGACGGGGCACTCGCTGATATTTACCTCCCAGATGCCGATTACCTGGTTTACCTCAAATACGCCGCGTGATTCGAATTTCTCGGACATGCGCTTCAGGTCCACTGAAAGGGCGTCAGACACGACGTGAGAAATGAAGCGGTGGCATTTAATGTTGATCACAGAGTTGCGTATCAGGCACACAAAAGAAACCGCAAAGAATCACCGCGTCGGCAAGAAAAGCAGGATTGGACTTGCCTGCATTGCGGAACCATCAGGAGGCCGGGCCGAACAGAATCAATTCTTGCGCAACGCGTCGGAGAGGTTGAGGATCTAAAGATTTAGGTACTAGATTTGGCATGTATTATTCACGCACGGCAGCGAAATTCTGCAACTGACACCGACGGCCTTTTCTGCCGGTCAGGACGAGTACGGCACGCTTGCATGGCTTGCCTTGGCGGTCATAGGCTCATCGGGCGCCCTTTTTGCGACCGCCCTTTTTTTCAGGCGACCGAGGCCAGCGTTACCTTCCATTCGCGCCCGGCTTGACTTTCGGATAATGACATTTGCTGCAATCGGCTTTGTAATCTTTGTTCTTCCGATCAGCTATTTTCACGAAATCGGCCACGCGTTGTCATGTACTTTTTCTGGCGGCAAGGCGAGGATCAGTTCGCCCACAATAACGGGCATAGACCTGGTCTGCCTTCATTCCTACTCAAACGTGGAGATTAATCGGGCGATGGGCGGTGTCTTTGGCGCCATAGGCTCCCTTGTCTCGCTTGCGTTCTATCCGCGCTTTAAGCAAAATCCCTTTTTCTTGGGCCTGCTTGCGGCCTGCCTAGCCCAGGCATGCGAGGAAGCACCTAAAGCGCTGATTGAACCGCTGAATTTTGCCTTTTACTCGACCCCTGATGCCGCGACGCTCTTTTCACTTGTCCAGCTTGGAAGCCTTGCAGTGTTTGCACTGCTGCTGGGAGGCAAGATGAGCGAGAAAATGGGATTCGGTGTGCGGCTGCAGCCTAGCTGAAAGCCCTCTTTGCGAAGGTCAATAAATGAGATCGACGCGCTCGGTCCGGATCAAAGACTAGGAAGATCAGTTACAACTTCTCAATGACGGCGATATAGGATCGTCGTGAGGCTAGAACGAATCCAGATAGTTAATGGGCAGCTCAATGGTTTGCTACCATTAGTCTTTAGGAGCTACGAGCGATAAAAGAGCAAGCTATCTGCAGACGGTCTGGAATAATTGTTGAAGTTCAGAATAATTCTGTCACAATGGCCCGTAACGCAGTTCGAGCTGTTTGAGCCTTATACGAGCTTAGGTGTGGCCGCCCTTTTCCTTTTCTAAATAGCAAACCTATTCATTGCATGAGTGCGAAGCCTCACAGAACATGCTCGACTTGTGCGACCTGTGTCAAATCAAGCCTGCGGTAATCTTCCAAGAAAATGGCAACTACTGTCCCGAGTGTTGGCAGGACAAAACAACGCCCTCAACTGCCGCATAGCCCCTTTTTCTGACATGAATTTTGAGACTCTAGTAATCTTTGGCAGAGCTCAGAAATAGCATGCAGGCGACAGGCTTTCTGACTCTCCCCAGTTACGATCCCTGCGGTTATCGGAGAATTTCGACATGACAAAAGGCGGTGCAGCGATTATAGTAAATCTTAGGGTACGAAATTGGCTCTTGATATTCTGGGAAAAGATGAGTCGGCCGCTGTCATTTTATCTTCATCCATAGTACGGACTAGTCCAACATTCTTCGCGTAATGTGTAATTCACGATGTCATTGTATATGTCGTTGGAATTCTTGCCATCGGGGCAGTTAAGGTACATTTCCTGAGGCCTTCCGTCGTTATCAGAAAATACTCGAAGGATAAGCCGCCTAGTAACATTTTGACTGCCAGTGAATTGCTTATGAACAGTATAATCCACCACAAGTCTGCCGCTTCTATCAACATAGGTGGTGGCGTTGGGATACATTGTCAGAAAGGTCTTTACTTCCTTCAAGTCCTTTTGGTTCTCCAGTATGAGTTTATCAGGCAGCTCTTTTTCGGATGGTATCTTTGGTGGCTCTTGATAAAGAATTACGGCGGTAACAATCGAAATAACGACTGCCGAAGTTATCCCGCCTATCAAATATAATCGGTACAATTGGATCTGTGTCTGTATCGTCCGAGGATAAGAACCGTCCCAGTAATGGCGGCTGTTGCAACCAAAACGCCAGGACCTGTGGGGAATTCAGGAACAGTTGGGATGCCATGCCCAATCTCTAAGAGCTCGTATTTCTGAAGAAATGTGATCTTTTTGCCTTCGATAGTTGATGATTTAGAAAATACTGAACTGACAGGATAGGGCAAGTCTCCAGAGATGCATGTGGAATTCCCCACAACTGTGCAGTTAAACGACCCAGCCGGAACCGTAATTTCACGAGTTCCGTTCAAGTAAAGGTGGTGTTCAGGGTCGATCGTCCAACTGTGAGAATTAAGTGGCTGACCAGGATAAGATGCTGCTGCAGATACTACCACAAAGAGTGCAGAGTAAATTTCTTCATTGATTGCAGAGCTGTTGCCTGAAAGAGCGATAGGCGCGTAAGGCTTGTTCAGAAAGAAGTTGATTGTGCCATTCATGACTGTGCTATTAGTTACAAAGTACGTGGGGACTACCCAATACTGTTGAGCGGGAACCGTGTCGTTAACAAACCGTTGAAAGTAAAGTACAAACTCAAAGGAACCACCGTTTCCTCTTGTGTAGCTGTACAATGGATTTTGCGGGTCGTTTTTAAAACCAAACTCAGTATAATTATCGAAAACTCTGTATCGCAGAAAGGTGTCGGGTTTAATTCCTTTCCCAATGTACCAAGTATCAGCATTTGACGACGGAAATTGTGCATGCGCAGCTTGTAGCAGATTTGCTATCGGTGGCGATAGAGCTAAAGTCGGCAATGTTGCAACAATGAAACATAATGCCACAACCAAACGCGTTTTTGCAGGGTAATTAATTGCGATTTTCAATACTACACTGCAATCCTAGTGAATCCACCGTACCTGTTATGTCAGTTTGCGTCTCCTTAAAGTTTGAGCTCTACAAAACCGGTGTCCCTGCTTGCATGAGTTAACGCGCTGAAGGATCATCAGGGTACTAGCCTAGTATTTCCAGGGTCGGTCAAACCTGCGCTTTATAACCTACTTTCGCATCGATTAGTTACGACCGCTAGACTAACCGTTGTAATGATGGCAATAGCCCTAGCAGCAATAGGTGCCAATTTTTTAACAAATGCAATGGGGTTTGCCTTCGGCGCGCTTATGCTTACAGGAGCAGTCGCGGCGCTTTGCGGAATCGTCAAGGCCGACTAATGCTCTATCTCTAGCCTTTTTTCGAGGTCAACTTAGGCAAAATAAACGATGGGCCCGATAGCCCATTACTATCCCGTACGATAGCCTTAATTACGACAAAACAAGCCCGATTGATTACATGAGATTTGTTGTAACATGCATCATTCCAACAGAAGCTGGAAATAAAGGACTGGCAGACCCGCAGGCATTTGTCTCTAACATCGAGAACTACATACGAGCAAACAAAGTTGAAAATACCTACTTTATGGAAGCCAACGGCGAGAGAACGGCACTATTCATCCTGGATTTGGCAGGTGCAGACAGGATACCTGCTGTAGCTGAGCCGTTGTTTAGGATGGGTGCAAAAGTGGAGTTCCATCCCGCCATGACACTAGAGGACTTGAAGAAGGGCGTTCAAAGCATTCCAAAGTAGGCCATAACTAAATCCGGGACCGAGACACAGGGCTTTTCTCCAGAGCTGACCGCGTTAAGCCCCAGAGGCATCGGCTAGAATACGCCTCTCCTCTTTTTTTGCTAACCAATAATGCGTCGAGTGTCCGGCCTATTACTATATTGCCTGCGGGTTTTGTTAACTCTGCGGCGCATGGATATGACATTTCATGGATGGAGGAGCCGCTAGCAGCACCCTCGAGTCTGTTGTCTTTTTGTTATTCGGCCTTTGGCTGATTGTGTTGCCATCCTGGCGGGGGCACTAATATGGTTGCTAATATAGTTTCCCGCAGGCATGTGCGCAGCAAATCGCGGGCTGTTTTGTTTGCTAACTGTTAGTCTAATACTGTTAGTCCTAACACTTGTTAGTCTTGCTAATACTGTTAGTCCTAACACTTGTTAGTCTTGCTAATACTAATGTATTAACGCTGTCAAAGGGTTAGAGACAGAGCACTTGAAAGTATTGCACTTTAGACGCATGCCTAGCTAACCAACCTGTTGCAGAAGCTGCCATTTGACAGATTGGTTAACTTAGCTGCTCTGATCAGTACCGAAACAATTGGTACAATGTTCAGATATACTACGGCCCAATCTGCCATTGGTGGCCTGACTATGTGAACGTGCAATTGCGACGAGCTGCTGGACCCCTAAGGCCCTAGTATACTGGCCGAGAATAGCTGCTAGATTGCCATGCCAGTTTTGCACACAACTTGCGGCCTTGACAGCCTGCCATGCGCCAAACCCATAGCACTATTACCCGTGGTCCTATCGAAAATACAGCGTGTTCTCTAGCAGAAGAGGGGGTCCGCCTGCCTGCTGTATGAGCACGGGGCGGAGGGTAATACGCCGCAAAGCCGCAGTTTGTGTGGAAAACCCTAGGTCTTGGGTGATAGCATCACCCTTTCAATCTCATTGTATGTATACTAGCCATTAAAATCAGGCGAGTCTTTGACCGCTAAGGCCTGTCTATAGGCTTGGCTGATACAATCACCTTTCTTTCTTTGTATACAACAGCCACGATGGCGGCTGAAAGTCCAAGGGAGGCCTAGGGCGTCAGCAGTCAGCAAAGTGCCACTTGGCACTTTCGCTTTGGGAGGCATAGGGCCATAGCCAAGTATTCAAGGCCTAGGCCTTATGGTACACTAGCAGGCCCTTCAGCTAACAGGCAAAGCGGAGCCACATTACAGGGCCAATAAAAGAGCCATAAGCCGGGGCAAAAGAATGTGTCTGCAGCCATTTCAAGCGGCCATAGAAATGCGGTGAGCTGTTAGTTATCGACATCTGGACTGTTAGAAATGAATTTGGCTAACACACTAACAAACAACGGCAAACTAGTACAATCTAACATGTTGGATTATGTTAGTCTGAAGTGTTAGTGTTTCTTGCTTACAGACTAAGCTGAACTATCATAAAATGGGTGCTGTAGACTTAGCGGCTCCTCCATCCATGAAATGTCATATCCATGCGCCGCAGAGTTAACAAAACCGCTATACGTCAAGGTAAGAGGCAACCCCAAGTACATGTATGCGCTGATGGATGACGAGACTCGCTTTTGGATTGCACAGCAGGTAGCAGACACCAAGTACACCCAAGACGTTAGACCTCTACTGAAAGAAGGCGCAGAGTTTGCAGGCAAGAAACCTGATTTGTTAATCAGTGATGGGGCGCGCAATTTCCAAGAAGCCTACAAGAAGGAATACTGGTCAAGAGTCGCGCCTAGGACTAGCCATGTCCGCCATATCCACATCGCAGGAGACCGCAATAATAACAAGATGGAAAGGCTCAACGGCGAAATGCGAGACCGCGAAAAGGTAGTGCGCGGACTAAAGAAGATGGAATCGCCACTTTTGAAAGGCAGCCAGATTTACCACAACTACGTCAGACCGCATGAAGGATTACACGGAAAGACACCGGCTGAAGCCGCGAATATCCACATAGAAGGCACTAACAAATGGCTGACAATAATCCAAAATGCTTCTCTAATATCTACGAAAGAAACTGCTAATTGATGGGAATAAGCGGAACCGTAGGAATAGGAAAGCCGCACGTTGAAACAAGGCTTACGGCTGAGGGCTTTACTATCTGCCTGCAAGTACCTGTTACTGAGAACTTGAAGATTGAGAGTTAGTTTCTTGCCGCTCCTTAATCTTTTGTTCAAGCAGCTCGATTATCTTCTCGAACGCAAGACGAGTAGTTACTGGCATCAAGTCAAGTAAGGATTTGATAGCCCTAACTACACAAGGAACGACCGAGACATCTCTAAAGTCGAGCTTTATCTGTCCGTCAGGCTGTGGCTCAATAGTAATGACCTTGCCCTCAATGTCATTACACATCATCCTCGCGGCTGCTTGCACTCTGCGAACCCACTCGGCAAAAATATCAGGTCGCAGTCCTGACCGCATTTCTTCGAACAAAGCTGTGACATTGTCGTCTATGTCGATTGTTGCATGTTCTTCCATTTCGCCAGCTCGCCACTTACTGGCAGTTATATCTTATCCCGCAGGAAGCTTGTGCGTTCTTGGTAGTATTTTCACACCATGTCCACACACTTAACAGCCAAACTTATGTCCAACAAATTGAACAGAACCCGCAAGCGGGCTCTGTAACGTTGGCGGGTGATATTCTGGCTGTAACAGCTCGGGTGGTGAATCATGGATTTTGCTTCTAGAACAAGTTTTCGCGCCGCTTATCTGGGATCATCTCTGCTTGTCGCCGATTGATTGGTCGTGGAGGAAGAAATTACAAAAGGTCAAAACAGGATCACAAAGTTTGCATGCGATTCTTGCCTCAGCATCTTTGACACACTGCAGCAATTTGTCGAGCATAAAGCGATGACAGGACATAGATCCTATCACGTTCACGAATTACGACAGAATTAACGTTATGGCACCACAAGCCTTATCTACCCTATGGTGCCATAGTCGGCAGCTTTGGTCAAGGGAAAAAAGGGGCGCGTCAAACTCCAAAAGCGCTTTGCCTACAAGTACAACGATGAAGACCACTTTAAGCACATTCTCACAATTCCTGAAGAACTCATTAACGAGCTTGGCTGGAAACACGGTCAGGAATTGGAGCCGTACGTCAAGGATGGCAAACTTGTTTTCGAGCAGCCAGAACCCGAAGGTAAGCGCAGGTAGTTATGGCACCATAAAGAATATATATTATGGCGCCATAAGAGTGTATGGTGCCATAAGTGGCGAGCAAAGAACTGCAACCAAGCCGTGAAGAAAACGGAATGACGATAGCTCATTTGGGAGGATACGTCAGACGCGTTGACGAGAACTCGTACGTTGTCAGGTCGCAATCTGGAAACGGGGAGTATCAGGTTATCTCTGGCGAGCTCGGCTGGTTGTGCTCTTGCCCCGACTTTATGTATCGAGTAAGCCGAAACTTGGGCGAAAAGTGCAAGCACATCTATGCGGTTCACTTTTCAAAGGAATTTAGAAAAACCGTAGCACAGCAAGTAACCATAAAGGAAATTCACGATACCGTGTCTTGCATCCGCTGCGGCGCTGACAAAAGCCAAGTAGTCAAGGACTCTATCCGCAAAAACAAGAACCACAGCATACAGAGATACAAGTGCAAGTCATGCGGAAAACGCTTCTCTTACAACATCGGCTTTGAGAGCATGAGAGCAAGCCCGCAAATGATAACGACAGCAATGCAACTATACTTTACCGGCGAATCAACGAGGAACGTTCAGAAATTCCTGCAGCTTCAAGGAGTGAACCTGTCGCACATGGCGGTATATCGCTGGATAGGTCGCTACGTGAAATTGATGGATGAGTACCTTTCCAAGATGCAGCCAAGCGTGTCAGGAATATGGAGAACCGACGAACTCTATCTGAAAATGAAGGGCAACCCGAAATATCTCTATGCAATGATGGATGACGATACAAGGTTCTGGCTCGCTTCGCAGGTATCGCCGTACAAGAACACTGAAGACGTAAGACCACTGTTCAAGCAGGCCCGCGAAACGGCAGGCAAAAAGCCGGACATGCTGATTAGCGACGGAGCTCGCAACTTTTCAGAAGCATATCAAAAGGAATATTGGAGCAGGATTGAGCCTCGCACCTCTCATATCCGACACATTCACCTAAAGAATGACCACAATAACAACAAGATGGAACGCCTTAACGGTGAGCTTCGAGACAGGGAAAAGGTCATGCGCTCACTCAAGCGGATTGACTCACCGATTATCAAGGGCATGCAGCACAATCACAACTTTATGCGCGGGCACATGGGCTTGGGCGGCAGAACACCGGCTGAAGTTGCAGGAATCAAAGTCGAAGGTCAGAACAAATGGCTGACAGTAATTCAGAACGCAGCCAAAGAGCGTTACAAGAACTAGAAAAACAATTTGAGTGCCTATGATAAGGGTCGCCAAGGTGGGATATTCCTTTGCTTCTTAGTAGGTCTCCTACTGCTGGCACTCTTTCGGAACGCGGGATATTACCCCGATCCGGTGAGTACACCCTTACTCGTGATTGGAATAGTCTTGCTGATAATGTCAACTTGGTTCGGTTTGTCTCGTAGTGGCCGTCAGAATAAACGAAATTCCGTATTTTGACGGGGTTCGGGTCTAAATATAGTGACGAGCGCAATTGCTCCAGCTATAACGCCAATTATGATGGACATCTTGAACAGGCGAAATCCGTTGGTGTCTGATGTTGGAGCGATATGGATCACATTATCAGTTGTCGTGGTGGAGTAATTTGCAGACCTCAGTGATGTTGCCAATCGTATCTTATAATCGCCCTCATGACTATAGGTTACAGGATAGTAGTTACCTATGTACAGGTTATCCTTGTAACGCAATATTGGCTTTATGCAGGTTCCATGTGGCAGGATGAACGAACCACAGTCTGATCCATCAAAGATGAGCCAAAACCTTTGGGGTTCGTTTTCGCTCGCGTTGAGATGATGATTTTGTCTATATGAGTAATTCATGTTCAGAGTGACTTGGATTGACGATGGCGTGTTAGCTGCGAGCGTGGTAGAAGTTTGCGTGACTGTAACATACAACTGCTCGTTTCTATCTTCGGGATTTGGCATGCTGCCATACACAAGGTCAGAGTATGACAACCAAGGGTCAAACGCACCTACCCAGAATCCTGCTACTAGTCCTATTGCTGTACCTGAAATAACTGCAATACTGTGTTCCTTGAAAAAAATTGCAGACCTATTCAGGAACCGCGAATATTGCTGTCTATGCGAACTAATCAATAACCAGACAATGACTGAAGAAAGGATCAAGGTCATGTCTGCGGCGGTGTACAGGACGCTTGGGCCAAAACCAGCAATGCTGACCAAGATGGAGATAATCAAGAGCGACTGGAAAATGAGATTGACAAACCAAATCTTCCGAACATTAAAGAATGTCAATACTGCGAGCACCACGCCTCCAATGCTCCCCGCGACCGAATAGTAACCGTCAACTATCTGGATGTACCAATCGAATGGTTGACGCGGGTCGGAGTAAGTGTAAGAAGTGAACGCAGGTAATGCAGCGGCGGTAAACATCGACTCCAAAATCATAAGAAAGCTTATCAGTCCGTTAATTTTGACCAATTTTTGCGAGCTTCAGCTATAATGGTGCCATAAAAGGTTGACGCATCACCCGAGCTGTTACAGCCAGAATATCACCCGCCAACGTTACAGAGCCCGCAAGCGCTATGTTTATATATTAGAATAAAATATTTATATGAGTCGGCTGAAAGCCGAAATTTTGGTGCAAAAAATTGGTAAAAGACATTTCAATGTTTGGCGACCGTTGCCCCCGCTGCGGCAAGGGTTCCATGGTTACCGACAACTCTAGCGGCGAGATGTTCTGCGGAACATGCGGCTTTGTAGTAAGCGAAAGAATTGAGGAATTGGGCCCCGAGTGGCGTGCTTTTTCAAAGGAAGAGCACGAGGACAGGAGCAGGGCAGGCATCCCTACGTCACTTGCCATGCACGACATGGGCCTTGCCACCATCATTGGGCCGGTAGACAAGGATGCATCGGGCAAGCCGCTCTCCGCATCTATGAAGAGTACAATTGAAAGGCTCAGGACGTGGGACAGCAGAAGCCAGGTCCACGAGCCGGTTGATAGGAACTTTAGGCAGGCATTTAGCGAGCTTGACAGGCTGAAGGACAAGCTTGCAGTCGGCGATGCCGTAATTGAAAAGGCCGCATACGTTTACAGAAAGGCCCTTGAAAAAGGATTGGTGCGCGGCCGCTCCATTTCCGCACTCGTAGCCGCGGCCCTTTACGCTGCGTGCAGGGACACAGAGACTCCGAGGACACTCAAGGACATTGCAAATGCAAGCAACATCAAGAAGAAAGACGTAGCCAGGTGCTACAGGCTCTTAATCCGCGAGCTGGATTTGAAGATGCCAGTCGTCGACCCGGTGAAATGTGTTGCAAGGATCGCAAGCAAGGCCGGCCTGTCTGAAAAGACGAAGCGCAGGGCACTTGAAATCCTCAAGAAAGCAGAAGAGGGCAAGATTTCTGCAGGCAAGGATCCCATGGGACTTGCGGCGGCGGCCCTCTATGTCGCGTGCGTCATGAACGGAGAAAACAAGACGCAAAAAGACGTCGCCGAGGCTGCCGGCGTAACCGAAGTGACGATCAGAAACCGCTACAAGGGCCTAAAGACCCATCTCAGGCTTTAAGGCTCTGGACTAGCTCTTTTCTTTCTTTTAGAATTTCCTGCAGGTTTGCTACCGATCCGTTAATGTCAGATCTGCCCCTTGCCTGGGACTCGATAAGAGAGAGGCTTGTTGTGATGTCGGCGTCTATTGCCAGCAACCGGTCAAGCTGATCGCTCTCAAACTTTCCGTTAGGCGTAAGGACATCTGTGTATCCTTCAGCGACCTGGGCAGGGATCGATGAGAGAAAGTCAGCGATGCCTGATTGATCACCCGGCATAACGGAAAGAATCGTCTGGACTCGGCTCTTTACGTTGTGCCTGTTAAGCCTCGCCAGCGCCCGCATTTCGACGTAATTTGATCTCCCGGTCATAATGCCTTTTTGCAAAAGCGACGCGATCCTTACAGTTTCACCCAGACGGGTCGCGGATCTTTTTTTTCGACTTTGCTTTTTTACGTTGTTATTCCGGCGCTGCATAACCAAAATTTACCCGGCCGGCTTAAATGCGTTCGTCTGAAATCTTGGATATCTCAACTATCCTCTAGAGGCTTCTTACTGGACTTCAATAGCGGCTTCGTTAAAGCCCATCTTGACAAGGTAACCCTTCACATCGTCGCGGTGGTCTCCCTGGAGCATGATAAATCCGTCCTTAGCGGTACCTCCGCATGCAAATGTGCTTTTCAATTCCTTGACAATTCGCTGCATGTCACTTATCTTGGGGTTGATTCCCTCAATTAGCGTCGTAGTCTTTGAAAAGCGTCTTGTTTCAAGGCGGACAACAATGCGAGCTTCTTCCTTGTCGAGCTCTCCGCAAGCGCAGAGATCATCGGGCAGGCCGCATTTTTTGCAAATAACCGCCATCAGGCATCTCAAATTTTCCCAACTCCGCTTAATAAGTCTTCTAGGCGCGATACCCATTATCGTACAGTCGGGAGCTGAATCGTGCTCTCCCTACTGATGTCAATGCCAGGTTCAGCGGACTCTTCTCTCACTTTTTGGCAATCAAGGCAAGTTATATCGCTTTTCTTGCAGTCGCTCATGGCGACGCTCTTTGAACTTTGTGCCATCGATTCGTGTCAGGGCGGCTGTCCTTCGCAAGCCGGCTTGCTTTGCGACTCGCGTAGAGCGGGGACTTACGCATCAGGGAAGAGTTGTTAAATAATGCCTAGGATTTCAAGTGTTGATGATAAAGGACTCTGATGTCACGGTCATGGTTTCTGACATGAAGAGGGCTATCAGATTCTATGTCGAGGGTCTAGGATTCAAGCTTGTCGCAAACTATGGAGATCACTACGCCCAGATAATTGCTCCCGGAATAAAGATCGGGCTTCATCCCACTGAAAACGGAAATCGCTCACAACCCGGGGCGCAGGGCATATCCATTGGATTTATGGTCGACGATCTTAATGTCGCACTGGCCAGGGTAAGTGAGATCGGAGTGAGCTCCGTTAGGATCGTTAATGATGGTCCTGTCACCCTCGCGCACTTTGCAGATCCCGATGGCAATCCGCTTTACTTCGCTGAGGAAAGAAAACGATAGCTAGGTCAAAGACGCTCGCGCCTGTCTACCTGGCCTGTTAGCCGAGCGCGCCATGCAGCACTATTTGGGATGTGGCTCTAGGTTTCGCGGACTGGTTAAAGAATGAATGTTGATTGTTGGGGCGAGCTAGTGCGCCATCCGCTTGCGTTTCCTGCGAGCCTCAAGCTCCCACTTTGTCACGATCACTATTCCAAAGATGGGAAAAAATGCAATGAAGGCGTACGGAAACACTGCCAGAAATATCGAGGGGCCTATCATTCAGGGATAGTCTAGCATCCGAAACAAGAGATTATCAATGTTTTTATTTTTGGCAATGAGGCGGGGGGATCTTGCCGTGTTTAAAAGCCAGACCAAATTCTCCTGCCTCACCTAGATCTTAAATATTCATTGGGCGAAGATAGCGCATGGCAATCGACGCCTCAACAATCGGCATTGCAATAATCATTCTCATAATCGCCATATTTTTCGCAAGGGGAATTCGGGTTATCCGGCCCACCCAAAAGGCTGCGATAGAGAGGCTGGGCAGGTTCCAGAGGATCAAGGATTCGGGCATAACGTGGATTGTCCCCTTCATTGACCGGAGCTACATCGTAAACATCACCGAGCAGCTGACCGAGGCCGAACGTCAGGAGATCATTACCAAGGATAACCTCAACGCCACGGTTTCGGCCCAGGTGTACTTTCGCGTCAGAGGCGATGATCAATCTGTCAAGGACGCACTGTACAAGGTAAACGACTATCGCGCGCAGATAGTTGCGCTTGCAAGAACCACCATGCGAAACGTGATAGGCGACAAGGATTTTGCGACCGTCAACAGCAGGAGGGGCGAGCTGAACGCGGACATAATGGGGCAGATCCAGCAGCAGGTGCGAAACTGGGGCATAGACATCGTCAGGGTTGAGGTAAAGGAAATCGATCCTCCCAAGGAAGTCCAGGAGACCATGAATGCCGTGATTCAGGCGAACAACAAAAAAGTCGCCGCAAAAGACCTTGCAGAGGCAGCGGCGACCACGGCGGACGGAGAAAGGCAGGCAGCAATAAAAAAGGCTGAAGGGCAAAAGCAGTCCGAGATACTCGAGGCAGAAGGCAGGGCCTCGGCCACAAAGACAATCGCGGAAGCCGAGGCATCAAAGATTCGGACGATTGCGTCTGCCGAGGCGGAGAAGATCAAGGTGATAAACGAGGCGGCAAGGGACTACTTTAGGGACAATGCGATTGAGCTCAAGAGGCTTGAAACCATGCAGGAGGCAATGAAGAATAACTCCAAGTACGTGATAGTCGAGAAGGGGACAAACCCGACGCTTGTTCTTGAGGGCAGTAACGGCGCGGAGCCCATCGTTCCCATGAAACCTACCGCAAAGGTTATCACGTAAAATTACAGGCTCGGATTAAAGACACTTAAGTCGCACTCGGATATGCAGAGCTGATAAGGTTGGCAACCGAGGCCGATCAGATCCGAATACTCGTCAGAAAAGCCACTCTTGATGATTCTGTCCCGCTCCAGACGCTGGCAGTTGACGCTCTCGCCAGCTACGGCAAGGCTGCAATCCCGGCTCTTTTTGAGGTGCTGGAAGCCGCGGTCGAGAGTTCCGTCAAAGAGCATGTGCTTGAGACAATCACGAGGCTCAGAACCCAGTATTATTCCACGGAAGTAAAGGACGATCAGGCGCCCAGTGGGGAGCACAATGCCTGAAAGCATGTGCACAAGGTAGAAATCGCAGCTTGTGCCAATGGTTGACGTGAGTTCTCCTGCCAAGGATCCCTCGTCCATGAAAAAGGCGGCCGCCTATTTGCTGCGCGGTGGAACCCTGACCAGCGAGCAGTGCGACTCCTGCGGAGGGCCGCTCGTAAAGTTTGAGGAAAAGATGCTTTGTGCAAACTGCGGATTGCAGCGCGATGTAATGTCAGCGGCACCGCAGGCGCAGAAGAGCCCAAAGGCCTCTGGCGCGGTCAATCCAGCTCAGACAGAACGGCCCCGGCAGCCGATGCAGGGGCTAGACGAGGCAATCAGCTCAGTGGCGCAAAAAATACGTGAACTGGCCGCCGAGGCAGCCGGCGAGCGCGACTCGGCTGTCCTGAGGGAAAAGGGCGAACTTATCAGGCTGTACCTCGAGATCCTCGCAAAGATGCGAGATGTTGCCGGCCAGTGACAAGCGGAATGTATTTAAACAAAGCAGTCCCAGTACCGGTGACTAATGAGTAGCAGCAAGAAGAAGAACGCTCCTTTGCCTGCCTCCAGCGCCGGCCTCCTTCGGTTCTTCGAGGACGAGACCAGAGGTGTCAAGATAAAGCCCGAGATAGTGCTCGGAATTACTGGCGCTGTTATTGCGGCATCAATATTGATCCGCATAATATTCCCAGTCGGTTGATGGAATGTACGCTGGCCAGCAGAGGGACGACGTTTCTAACATACATAGGCGCTGGTCGCTAACACGCTTTAACCCCTCTTCCTTCTCAAATTCGCTTGCAATATCCGTTGGCTGCGTAACAGCAATAACTGTTCTTTCCCTTCTTGTCCACCTGCAGGCGGGCCTGCACTCGCTCGCGATACACCTTCCACTTGCCCTGGCGGCGGTTGGCGTCGGGCACCTGCTTGACTTTGTGGCTCTCCGCGGCACCCCAATAAACAAGCTGTCCAAGGTTTCGCATGTGGCCGCCTTTTCGAACATTCTTTGGCTGCTGACGGTTTCACTTGGAATCGCGGCAGACATTGTCTTTGGCCGGCCGTTTGGCTCTGCAAACTATATCGTCGCAGGCATGTTCCTGGCAGTGGGTTTGCGCATAGGCATTTTTACCTCGGTATTTGGCGCCGGCACCATGAGGGCAATAGGTGTCTCGTTCATACAGCCAGTGCTGGTGCTGTTTGCGATGTTTCCAGTCGCGTACTATCCCGCGCTGGAGTCTGCTTACGTCGGCGCCGCATTTGGAGCAACCATTGTCGGTCTTGGAATAGGCTGGACTTTTGTTGCTGACAGGGCAGGGCGTCCGTCCGTCACGAGCACTTTTCGACTGCTCCAGGCGTTTCTGTCTGCCTGGTCTGACAAAAAGGTTGACAAGATAGAAGAGTTTACGGAGTCCCGCGCCCACGAGGAAAAAGTTACAACCACGGTCATTCGCTTTAGCGGCAAGCAAAGCGAGGAGTCCTTCATGATACTTCCGGACGTTCATCCTGGACCTTTTGGCGCGGTAGGCGGGAGCAACCTCCCCTACGTTCTCTTTGAATCGTTCGGCAGGAGGGCCCTTGTGATGCACAGTGTGTCTGACCACTCGCTCAATATCCCGTCGCAGAAAGAGGTTGCAAAGTACGTGCAGAGCCTTGGCAAACTTTCACCGACGGTATCCGGCGTCAAATGCGCCATGCCCGTCCAGATAAAAGAGGGCGCCGCAACTGCGACAGGCCTTGCGTTTGGAGACGTTGCTGTCCTGTTCCTTTCGCTCGCACCGTCTGGCATGGACGACATACCCGACCCCATCAGAAAGGAGCTCGACAGCTTTGCCGCTGGTCTGAAAATCAGCAAGCTGCTGGTCGTTGACTGTCACAATGCCATGGGCGACGAATTGACCGCGGAAGAAACAGGCAACCTGATAAAGGCAGGCAAGAGCTGTCTTCAGAGTCTCGCTGCACAGGACCAGTCAGAATTTTCCATCGGCTTTTCAAGATCGTCGACGCCAGAGGGGCTGCACGACGAGATGGGCCAGGCGGGCGTCGGCGTGATGGTCATAGGAACACAGGGCAGATACTTTGGCATCGGATGGACCGACGCAAACAACATGCAGAATTCGCTCCGGGACAAGATAATTTCAGCACTCAGTTCAAGCGAGATCAGCATGCTTGAAGTGTGTACTTCAGATACCCACGCGACGGCAGGCAAGAGGACCAAGGAGGGTTACTACGAGCTTGGCAGCAGGACAGACCACGCAGCGATCGTGAACCTTTTCGGCGAGGCACTTGTAGAGGCCAAGGCGCGTCTATCTGATTCGTCTTTTGAACTTTCAGTTGCAGAAACCAGGATACGTGTAATGGGCGTCAGGCAGTTTGAGGACTACTCGCGGGCACTTGACGGCTCGATAAAGGTAACCAAGGCATTTCTCATGGTGACTGCCGCGACTTTTGTTGCCATGCTGGTATTCTCGTACTAGACGATAAATCTCAGCTCGCCGGCAAACGAGTCGAGGTCCCGCACAAATGCTGCAAACTGGGTGACTGGAACGACTGGTATTCCGTCTGAAAATCGAAATGGCAGAGGGTACAGCGTAAGGACGACCGGGAGGACGCGGCTGATGCTTCGGGCATTGGCACCACTGTTTTCCAAGAGCCGGCTGCAGCGGGCTGCCTGCTTGCTGGCAGCAGCTCGCACAGCGGAACTGTTCCTGCGGTTCCAGTGCTTGCAGTCCACTGCGACCGCGAGGCCGTTCATGCGCCCGACAACGTCGATCTCCACTCTAGGCCTTCGGAACCGCATATTCTTGCTTGTCGTGTAACCGGTCAGTTCCAGCACTCGGGCCGCAAGGGCCTCAAAGTCCTTCCAGTCCAGGATTGCCGACACTCGCTCAATGTCACACCCGTTCTGAATCGCGAGAAGCGACGCCGAAAGGCGGTCTGATTCTGAGAAGACTATTGTACGGCGCGTCTTCTGAAGGGACAGCTGCGCGGTTCCGATCCCGTTCTCGGCGAGGAGGTCGAGGAGGCGTAAAACCAGGGTACGGTCGGTTATTCCGGCCAGCTTCTGAAACTCGCGGTGGGATATCGTACCTGGCTGGATTCCTTGTAGCGCCTGAATCAATAGAGAATTGTTCAAAAAATCCAAGACTGCAGAGCAGGAGGCGGCTCTATAACTCATTCCCAGAAGCTGCACCGCGTGCGGATCTTGCACGGTCGGCAGTAAAGCAGAAAAGGGGACTGCAGGATATCCAAGAGGTCTATCAGCGTGGATGTAGCAGCGACTAGCGCAGGATGGGTTGAGGTTGCGGTGATCCTGTGCTCGGCAATGGTGATCATCGGGGCGGGAGCGCTTCTTGAAGCCTCCAAGTCCTTTTCAATTGTCCAGGGCAGGGTGGTTGCCAAGGAGCTTGCATCCGTTGGCAGCGGCTCAGACGAGTATCTCGTCCAGACTATATCCGTGGTGCTCGAAAGCGAAGACAGGGTGTATAGCTACAAGCAGGGGAGCGTTGCCAAGTACCCCGTCTCGTCGGAAGATTCGCGGATCATAAGCGTAGGCTCTGAAGTCAGGATCCTTGTCACGGCTCACCCAATGCAGGCGAAGTTGCTGGATTTTTCTCCCGGCGTAATATAGTTCCAAGGAAATCAAGCACAGGATTAGGCGGTGCGCCCTGCCGGAGAACTTCTGCGATATCCTCGGGCGTATCGATGTCAAGAGCCGTAGCGGGACACGAGAGGACATGAATGGCGATGCCTTTGTCGCGTGCAGCCGCCACGTGGTTCCTGTAGCTATTGTCGTCGTACCTTGTGGCAATTGCGTCCGGAGGGGCGCGAAGCAGGATGTTTGTCCCGTCTAGTCTTTGCGAGGGGCAGATTACAACGGAAATGCTATTGCGTGGCTCGCTGGGGGGATGACGAGCCTGGAGTACTATCTCTGAAATTTCCGCTTGCGATAGCAGTGGCAGGTCCTGTGGCACTACAAGTGTGGCCTCTGCGCCCATGCTCGTGCAAATCGTATTGGCTAGAGCCACAGCAGAGTTGACGCCCTCGTCACGTTCTTGCAGGATAAAATCAGTGCGCGCGGATTTTTCAGACAAGAGCCCCGCCCGCGCGTCGCTCGACACTACTACCGTACGCTCGACTTCGTGCGAAGTCGTAAGGACATGGAGCGTCTGGCGGAGCATCAGCGACGAAAGCTGGACCCGTTCGCTGTCCGTAAGCAGGCCGGACAACCTGCTTTTTGACCGGTCAAAGTTCTTTGCAGGGACTATTGCAAAAACTCTCAAGCAAGCAGCACTCCAAGCAGGTCGCGGATGCTCATGGATCAGGTTGCAACCTGTCCTCGCGCTCTTAAAAGTGTGAGCGCGAGCTGCTTTTCTTTTGCGGAATTGCTCATGTAAATGTCAGCAAGAACGGGCTCCACGTCCATTTCCTTAATCTGCGGAGCCAGCGACCTGTCTTTGCTTGAAATTGCGATGGTGCCGGCAAAGTCGGAATAGTATTTTGCGACGCCGGGCGGAGACGGGTCCAAGCCTGACGCCCTCATGTATTTTGCCGCCGGACCGCTGAAAGGACTTGAGCCCACGAACGGAGAAACGCCGATGACGTCGGCCCTGCGCTTTTGAAGCGCAGAGCGCAGTTGCCTGATTGCAACTATCGGTCCTATACTGGACACGGGATTGCCCGGGGCCACAACTATGGTGTGGGCACTTTCAATAGCGTCGATCGCATTATCGGATGGTTTTGCATCCGAAACTCCCTTGAACTCGACCGAGCGCACCGTGGGCTTGCCACGGTATTTGACCCAGAATTCCTGAAGGTGCATCGTCTTGTCGGGGGTATGAATCAGGGTTGGAACGTCGTCCTCGGTAGCAGGAATGATACTCGCCTTGATGGAAAGCTTTCTTCTCATAAAGTCTGTGACGCTTGTCAGCGTGTGACCTTTTTGCAGTAGCTCAGTCCTAGTAACGTGAGTCGCCAGATCCTTGTCGCCAAGGGCAAACCAGGAAGGCATGCCCAAGGCCTTCATGCTTTCAAGCCAGCTGAAAGTGTCGGACTTGATTCCCCATCCGCGCTCCGTATCGAGCATCGAAGCAAGCCCGTACATCACCGTATCAATGTCAGGGCACACATAGAGGCCATGAAGCCAGATGTTGTCGCCTACGTTAGAGATTACCGTCAGGTCTAGTCCGGGAATCTTTGACAAGCCCCTCACGAGCTTGACAGAGCCGGTTCCACCGGCAAGGACTAGAATATTGCGCTTCAACTAATCAAATCAGCCAAAAAAAGTTTGTAATATACCTATTGATCAATCCAAAAAGCAAGAAAAAAAATACGGACTTGAAGCCACCAAGGAAGGATTATAAACACGTCAGATGATTTTCCGGTACGTGAAGGCAAAAATTGCGGGCCTTGCCGCGATAATTTCTTGTCTTATCTTCGCCATTGTGCCTCTCCAGAAATCATATGCCAACGACATGTCCACTATTCTCGTTGCTGAAAAGAATTCGGCACTCGGCAACTTTAACGGCCAAATGAACATTGAGATCAAGTATCCTCCCGATAGCTCTATCGCAAAGAAACTAAATGGAGTTAATGACCGGCTTATCTTGAATACGTCGGGCGCTGCGGGCTCAAGTCCGGACGTTGACAGCGTTCTAACGGCCTTCAACAGAGGCTTTATTGAGGCCAACAGTCCGGTTCAGGCATTCAACCTTACGTCATTTACTTATTCAGCAAAAATTGAAGGCGGCCCAGACACTGCGATTATTTCGTACAATATCCATGCCAAACCAGTTCTTGAGAAATTTGTGCTGACCGCCGATAACAAGACCCAGAGTTCGGTGCTGGACTTAGAATGGAGAAAGGTAAACCTGAAACTGCCGATTTACCTCACAGACCCGACCTTGGGCAAGATAGATGTCAATCACCCCTTGGGTTTCCTAAAGGCCAAGTACCCCGACATCGCGTCGCAACTGTCAAACACCGCCGCCAACCAGACATTGAACACTAACCTGATGGATTTCTCGGGCTTTAACATTGGAATGGATAGGTGGCACTTTTTGTTTGACCCGACCGGCAATCTCGTCGAGTCGTCGTCCTACCTGAGGGGTAACGCAATCTCCAAGATAGTATCTGTATACTCGCTTGGCGAGAGCAGCTTCAGAGAAGGCACATTCGTATCCACCGTAAAGGACGTCGGTGCCACGATCGATGGAGCAAATGTCAATGTTCACTCCGAAGTTCCTCCCCCCAGCGGGCAGATTTCGATCACGGGTTACTCACAGGTATCGAACCCCGGACAGGGCTGGATAGCGCAGGTGTCGCAGGACGCCCCGAGCGGCGGAACCTCGTCCGGAGACTTTCCGTTCCAAGTGCTCTTGGTGTTCGGAGGCATGATGGGCGCCATCGCGGTCTTTATACTCTTCAAGGCAAGAAAGTAACAAGGACCCGCTCTGGCCGCGACAATAGCTGCGCGGCCGGCCACGTAATTTTATTTTACAACTCTGTGCATATGTTCCAGATAACAAGGTCTATTATCCTACCATGAAAGAAAGGTGTGAATGAGAACCGAAGAAGAGGCAAAGTACGACCTTAATGAAAGGATCTTTGAACTCTACGACAGCGGTCTGAGTGTTGACAATATCGCACAAAGACTGGGTTCAACAAATGAGTATATTCATTCTCTACTAGCTGCAGTTCAGGTCGAGTCCGCGTAAGTGCCAGATTGGGCCTACCGCAGGCCTTCAGCTGTCCTCGTCGCGGAGGTACTGCCCCACGTCAATGGTTGTCGTGATCGTAGCCATCTGCGACCTGCGGAGCATATCTCCGGCATATCGCGTAATCCCTATCGCCACTGCTTCATGTCTTGAGTTTATCAGAATGACGATCTCGTTTTCCTTAAGCTCGGTTGATGCACGGACTACGGACGTCCCGAACACGTCCCTGCCATAAGTTGCCAGTTTTTCCGCTTCATAGTTTATCTCTACATAGTACTTGCCCCGGGCCTCGGAAAGCCTGCAGAAGAGATCGGCACCGGCCATGGTTGGGAAGAACTTTTTTCTGCTCAATTCGCCGACCACCAGGCCGGCTAGATACGGCTTTACGCCCCCGATATTGTCCGCAAGTTCCTGGGAGGCAAGCGAGACGGCGCGCCTCGAGCTTCCATTGATGTCGGCTACAAGGACGACGTACCTGTTTGTCCTGCCAAAGACGTTCCACCTGTCAAAGGAGCGATTGACAAGGGTGAGCTCCTCGCGTGAGGGTCGTCGATAGCATGAAACATCCGGAACGTCAATCGGGCTTGTCAAATTGCTAGCTCCCGGTATGCCTCAAGCGCGCAATAAAAAAGCCGGTCGTATCGTCAATATGAGGATAGAACCTCCTGGTACCTTGGAGTGATTTGCTGAACTTGTGCCCACCAAATTCCAGCAACCCTTCGCTTCCCAGCTCGAACGGCTCTACCTTCAGGAAATCACACGAATCAATCGCGTGCTGGACTACTGCTTCGTTTTCTTCTGGGGCAAACGAACAAGTCGAATAGACCAAAAGGCCTCCTGGCTTGACTGCAGAAACCGCCGATTCTATCAGTTTTTGCTGGAGAGCAGAGCAGTAATCCACGTCCCCGGGTGTATGGCTGGTCTTTCTTGATGGGTCCTTTGCTATCACTCCCTCGCAGCTACATGGTGCGTCAAGCAGTACGCGGTCGAACACGCGCCCCAGCTTTCCGGCGGCAAGCCCGTCAAGCAGGGTCACGCAAGTGTTGGCGACACCCAGCCGGGCAAGGTTAAACGCCATCGAGCGGGCGCGGCGGCTGTTAGGTTCCAGCGCAATGATGTAGCCGGAATTGTTCATTTTCTGTGCGATATAGGAAGTCTTGCCCCCGGGTGCGGCCGCGATATCAAGCGCTGCCTTGCATGATTCTTTTGAGACGTCCAACGCCTCTACTGCGATGCACGAGCTGAGATCCTGCAGATAGTAAAGGCCAAGCATATATTCGGTGGTTGCGCCCGGGCTGATAGAGCCCGCCTGGACAGAGAACACATCTGCGAGCGCGGTCCTGCCCAGTTTGAATCCCTTGTCAGTCAGACGGCGTTCAAGCGCTTCGGAAGAGGTCTTTAGCGTGTTTACCCGCAGGTACCTGGAATGCGCTGAATCCATTTTCTTCAAAAAATCCACGGGGCGCGGAACATAGTGAAGAAATCGCTCGACTAGCCACGGATCGTACCCGAACTCGGCGGCTAGCATTTCGCCATCGTGCGTTTCAGGAAAAAGTACGGTTTTCAGAAACTTTTCACCTGCCAGACCCTGGCAGGCCAAATGTCTTCATTGGGGATCGGTAATCCTGGACGGCATCTACCCCCTCGTTTGTCGTAACCTTCACCTTGTCCACGACGGTGTCGGGCTTGGGATAAAAGAAATAATCTTCGCCTGGCTGCAGTGTCGGCTTATTCTGAACGTCGCCTGGACCGAGCTCTACGACGATGCCGGTCAGCTCTTGGGTGCCAACGTTTGTCACCCTGACCCGATACATGGTGCCGGACATATCGGTCGTGTCCTTGGTCGCGTCAATGGCGACATCATATGGTTTTCTGTTCTCCTGCTGGTAAGCGAGGATGCCAATTACGCCGCCAAGGATTGCTACAGAACATGCAAACGTGAGCAGCTTCCACCTGTGCATCATCTGCCGAGAACCTGAGAGCTAACGGAGATTTTAAACCAGCGGCGGGTCATCGGACCGAAGCCCCCTGCTCTTGATATAACGTAGCAGCGAGTCGAGTTCGTATCTGCTCCCGCCAATACGGTAGTACCGCATCATGTTTTCAATAGTCTGATCGTCATAGGCGGGCGACCTAGGCTTCTTCCTGTTCTGCTGGCTAGCTACCTCTGCCACCGATTAGAAAATCTACTTGCCACCTGATAAACTTTTTTCAGGCGCGTCTGCGGCAATACTTAATCTGCCCAGCCTGCCCGGATAAATTGATGGTCCTTGACTCAGTAATCAAGAGGTTGATGCTAACGGCGATAAACTATGCCATTGGTGAGGCCAAGGAAAGGGCCAAACTTTCAGGCATGGTCGAGTTGAAGAAATCGCTAGGAATATCAGACTCGGATGATTTCAGAGCGGGCATGATATGCGGAGAGGCGTACGCGCGTGCCGCGCTCATGATAAGGATGTACATGGGCAGAGAAGCGACCTTGGAAGAGGCAAACGGCCTTCTCGCCTTGCTGGCTAACAGAGATGGCGAAATTTCGGGTGCTCTCTTCAAGCGTCCATAATCTTCAGTAACATATTGCCACTCAGTCGCCCCAGTTCACTAATTAGAAGTCTGTTGATTGGCTCGTCATTACATTAGATTATCGACTAATTGACTACTGTTAAATTGTTTGATACTCAGGATAAGCCGGGGACAAGAATGCACCCGGACGACCTTCGAGTTGTATGGAGATGCCACGACTGCGGCAGAAGCTTCGTTTTCAACTCGGATGCGGACGACCACGTCAGGGAGTTTGGCCACAAAATGGAAACGCTAGAGATCACCTCAAAAAAATCAGGCCGTCTGGAAGCATTCACGGACAGCGAAGCGTCCATGGTCTTCAAGATTGATGACAGACGGGTAGCCATGAAGGTCAGGTACAGGTACTATCCCAGGACTGGGGCAATTTCCTATGCGGACGTTATCTATTCAGAAGTCGGACTGCGCGAACGCGTTGAAAATGACGACGGCATGATGCGCATGATAGACGACTATCTTCGCTCACTTGTTGAAAAGACTGGCGCGCATTCAGGCCAGGATCAAGGCATACGGCATTGACATCCTGACGCCACCTTTCAGTACACTAACGGGGAGGCCCACTCAGAACGATTATTAGGAAAAGCAAATTTTCCATTTCTATTGCCCGGCGGCAGAACCTCCATGAACCGCATGGGACGTTCGGGCGCGTCCGCGTTCCTTTCACCAGTCGCGGGTCGGTCGTTTTTGAAGTGGGCGGGCGGCAAGAGGCAGTTGCTTTCAGACATCCTGCCGATGGTTCCGGATTTCCAAAACTATGTTGAGCCTTTCCTCGGGGGAGGCGCTGTATTCTTTGCCCTGTCGTCCGCGCGGCCGGGTTTTCGAGCAATTCTAGGCGATTCCAATGCCCCATTGATCCAAACCTACAGAGTCGTTATGGACAACCCAGCGGCACTTGTCGACCTGCTTTTCAAGCACGAGCTTGAGTATAACGCGGATCCTGAAGGATTTTATTATTCGCTGCGCGACCAAAAACCTTCGGACAGCCTGTCGACCGCGGCCAGATTCATTGCTCTCAACAGGACTTGTTACAACGGCCTTTACCGGGTAAATAGCAAGGGAGAATTCAACGTGCCTATGGGTCGTTATCGAAATCCCAAGATCTGCAACCGCGATGTTCTGGTTCAGTCAAGCGCTGCCCTTCGAGGTTGCCGCGCTCTCCTGCTCAACGAAGACTATGAAAGGGTTGCCTCGCTTGCCAGCAAGGGAGACTTTGTCTACCTGGATCCCCCATTCGCCCCGGAAAGCCGGACGGCAAATTTCGTCGGGTATACCAGTTCAGGTTTTGGCGAGCGTGAACAGCAGAGGCTAGCCAAGGTTTTCCACATGCTTGATGGCAAGGGTTGCAATGTACTGCTGAGCAATTCTGATACACCCGTCGTACGGGACTTGTATTCTGGGTTTTCAAGCACGACTGCAAGAGTTCCGGCGCTTCGTTCTATCAACTCAGTTGGAGCGAGGAGGACAAGCCACAGCGAGCTTCTTATCCGAAACTACCGGGTCAATTGGTAAGAGTCTTTACGCGACGCAGGAAGAATTTTCTCAAGTGTTTAAAGGGCATATTTTGCGATAATGACCATGTCAAACCCGCAGGGACCATCTATATTTTGGACCGAACTTAAGGGGAAAAAGGTCGTCGGAAGCGACGGCAAAGAAATAGGAGAGATAAAGGACGTATCACAGCACTACCTCCGCGTAGAAAAGGGGCTTGTGGGCAAGGACAAATTCTGGCTGCCGAAATTTACAGTAGATGCGTTCGACGGCAAGCACTTGTGGCTGCTAGTCGGAGGCGAGGAAGCGCTCAACAGGTATGCTTACGGCGTCGAACCCCAGTCAGAGGAATTCCGCAGAGATTTTGAAACTTTCAGGGCGTCACCTTACGGGGAGAAGGCGATATTCGCCCCGGGCATGGACGAAACGATAAGAATGATTGAAGAGCGGAACTTTGACGAATACAGGAATATTCGCGAGCCAGAAAGGTAGCGGGCCGGATTTCCGCTCCTGATTTCAGCCAAACGTGCGTTGACGGTAGTCAAAATAGGTTTTTAAGTCAAAAACGATGCGGATACCGCGAATGAGTGACCAACCGAGAATTATGGTAGTTGAGGATGACCAGGATATTCTTACACTAGTGATTAGGCATTTACTTGCGAATCACTTCGATGCGGTGGGGTTCAGCGATCCGCTGAAGGCGCTTGCTGATTTCAAATCCGACCCGGCAAAGTACGACGTACTTCTCACAGACATTCGGATGCCGGGGATGAATGGAATAGAGCTGGCGGCCCACGTCACAAGGTTAAACCCAATGACAAAAATAATGATAATGACCGCACACGAACTCTTTCCGGAGGACCTCCGCCTGCGGCTGCCGATAATTAGCCACCGGGACATTCTTCGAAAGCCATTCCAGTTGGCGGAAGTTTGCAACCGACTAAGAAAGCTCGTCGATGCCAACTGAAAGTCCGCAGATCAGCCCTAGCGGTTTGCTGGGCTCGAAAATTCTAAGCAGAACATTCATGCCTCTAGGTCGCTCTTGAACGAGCGATGGAACGGGTGCTGCCTGATGTCAAGCAAAACCAGTACTGCCATGATCAGCGCGATGACCAGAATTGTGTACAGTGGAAGTAGTTCAGGAGTGACAGCCGCAAACAAGACGATAATTCCTGCAGCCACAATCGAGTATGTTGCCTGCCTCTTTTCTACCGTGTTTTTGTGATTTTCTTGAGTTGCCGGCCTTGAGATTACCGAGGATAGCCGGATTATTGCAAGGGAGAGAAGGCAAATCGCCATCGAACCGCACATCAGCCACTTGTCACTTACAGCAAGAGGTACGTCGGGCCTGCTCAGTACAATGTGTTCTATGCTCACCCCAAAGCCCACGATTCCTATCAGTAGCGGAAAGTGCGCGTAGAGCCATGCAAAGTATCCGCGTATCTTTCTCTGGCTACGGAAAGCTCTGATTGCCGAACCGTCAATGCTGTCAAAATAAATCCACCAGATGCAAAAGTCTACGCCAAGGCTTAGCGCCGCCGAGAGAACCGACGCGGCTGTCCAGTCATGTGTTGCAATATTGTCAACAAATGCGAGAATCGAAACTCCAAGTACAATTATCGTAAACGCGCCAAAGCGGTCAGGCAGGTGATAAATGTGTGGAGCAAACCTGTTTGAAGTCCTCAGCGTAAGAATGATAGGAATTGCGATGTCTACTACGAGGCCAATGAACCAGAGGTAGAAACGGTAAGGAGGCGGAATGAATGCTGATACAAACCAGAGAATCGTTGTCGCCATAAAGCCTCGTGAGTAGAGGCGGGTCAGCGGGCGGGCAGAGCGGACGTGCTTGCCAGTAAGAAGATACTCGATCACCAGTATAGTTCTGACTGTGGCATAAGACAACGCAAAGCTCTGAGAGTTGTTTCCCAAGCCGCCGATTACGCTTACGGCCATAAATGCGGCCGCAGCCATTTGCAAGAGCGTGAGCAGTCTATGCTGGAGGCTGTCGGTTTCAAACCTTGTGTTGTAGAAAGTAACCCCTAGCCATGACCAGAAGACCGGTACAAACAGGAATACGAATCCAAGGTAACCCGCGGCAGAAATATTTTCATTAAGGCCTATTGCAAGCTGTGCGACAACGATGGCGAAAATGAGATCATAAAAGTTTTCAAGCCAGCTTGAATGGCGTTCCTTGTCCTCATCGCCCAGCAGCGCAACCACGCCTCTTCCAAGGAGAGTTCATTATTTCAGGTTATTCGGCCGGCCGTGGTGCTAAGGCAACATCGAACAAAGCAGAGAGTTGCCCGACTGCACATAGGGGGAAAGATCCTTCACCGACAGCGGATGCGCCCTTCGCGAATGGAACTTGCAGTCGGCCGTGAAACCCAGGCAGGAAAACGGGCGCGTGCCAGCAGTAACCCCGGGTAAATTCGGGTGGGTTTCTACCCTTTATTTTTAGTAGTTAGTTAGTTTTACGCACTGCTTGTTGCAATACAAACGACTGTTTATTTGAAACCATGTGTAATTTTACTTGCCTGCAAGTGGCTGTTACCGTGGTTCGTCATTTTCAACCCGTCGGCTTTGGCCGGCGGGCTTTAACTTTCGAAACGCCGCTGCTACAGGTTGCAAAGTTGTGTACGATTGAAGCGCGGCTTTTAGCTATGTCTCGGCTGGCTACTTTACAGCAACTTTTTATCGCTGCTTAAACAATTAACCAATAAGTGCGATTTACAATTGTCAATTGCCATACGGCTGCTAGTTGTTGAAGACGAACCAGACATACTTTACCTAGTACAAAAGCACTTGCGCAATAACGGCTTTGAACCTACCGGCTTTAGCGACCCATTAAAGGCGCTAGACGATTTCAAAGCCGACCCGACAAAGTATTCGCTGGTACTTACCGATATTCGAATGCCGGGCATGAACGGCGTTGACTTGGCACACGAGTTACTAAACATAAACCCAAGTGTAAGGGTCATTCTAATTACAGCATACGACGTTATTTCAGACGACTTGCGTGCAAAGCTACCCGTGGTTTCAATAGACGATATTATTCGCAAACCCTTCAGGCTTGTCGAGATTTGCAATAGGGTAAAGCAACTTACAAGCGCAAACTAGTTTTCAAAACCATGCACCTAACTAAGTTCGCCGGTTAAGGCCGGCGGGCTTAATCACTAATAATTGCAAATTCGTCGTGACCCGTTTCTATGCAATGTACGTTAAAGTGAACAATTGTATCGAATGATAGTTTACACTCGGCGCAGACGAATTTAATCGGCATAAAACCGGCACTTGGCTTATTCTGCGCATACTTAAGCAATACGTAACTGTGTGACGTATGTCATGCATAATTCGACAGTTGCAGCCTAGCGCTTTTCGAAATGCGTTTGAATATGCATAGCAAGTTCGCTTGGCGCAACTGGTTTTCTAATAAAGCAATGGCTTGGCAGGTGTGGCAGCGTCTTTCTTACTTCGTCGATGCCAATATCGTAAGCAGAAAAAAAGCAAATTTGCAGGTTATTGCTTTTCTGCCATAGCATACGGGCAAGTTCAAAGCCAGACATTCTTGGCATACGAATGTCAAGTAAGGCAACGTCGTAATTGGTCGGGTCGCATTTGGCTGCTAGCAACGGGTCGTTGAATGCATCTACTTTGTAACCTTTTATTGTCAAGCCCCTTGATACTGTAGCTGTGATATCGCGGTCGTCGTCTACAATTAGCAGTCTATTTTTGGTTACCATTTAACAAGCCTGCCGCAAGAACGTTATTGTTTTTTAATGCTGCCGATATTTAATGCAAATTAATTCAGTCGATTAAATGAAGTTGCTTTGGTCAAATGTTCTAGAACTTATTTGCGCTGTGCTTTAATACGCAAGTCGTCAGCTAACGCACGCTTGTATCGTGACTGTTAACCTTGAAGACCTAAGCATTTCCGAACTTTTCAAATACCTTGAAGAAATGGGCGTAAATTGCTCGCAGCTACGCAAGGCACAGTGTATCATGAAAAGTGAAAATGTTCGCCAATGCCTTTACCAACTGCTTGAAAACCACATAAAACACAAAGCCTACAAAGACGCAATGCGCTGAATTACGACAATTGTAAGCTGGTAGTAGTCAAGACATGTGTACTTTTTAATTGCAATGCGATATTTCGGTAATTAAGCCGAACGATACCTTACGCATGCGCCAAGTTTCAGCAGGTAATCGGCAGAAGGTCAGTGCTTCGATTACTTCTGCCCTTACCTGTTTTTGTACCTAAATGGGCGAGTAATTTTTGCCGCTGCCTGCACCTACATTTGAAAGTAAAGAATAAGCGCAAATGCAGTAAGCGCTATTGCCGCAATTATGATTACCTTGTGTTGCACGGCGATGTTTTGCGCAATGTGAAGTTAAGCCTTGACTAACCTTGTTAACGGGCGACTAACATTTGTCTAGAAGACTTTTACTTAGACATGAATTTGCCCTTGTAACAAACTGCCAGCCCGGTAAATTTCGGTCGCGTTTTCAAAAGGTGGGGGGTGGGTTTGTTCGCAAACCAGCCGCGCCGAAGGGTGGGTTACAGTAGTACGTTTTTGCTACTAGTAAACATAACTGACCGAAACGAGCGACGGCTCACTGCGCTATGCTTCGTTCGCCGAACGACAAAAGACGATATGTAGACGCTTGGCAAAAGCTTGTTACAGTCGTTCGGCTTTGTACGGTAAACCGCGGGTATGCTGACAAAATGACAATACTAGTTTCGTGCGTAAATTCGCATTTTGACAAAATGGTGTTGTCAAAATACGCATATTCGTGCTTGGCAAGCGTTTTGTCATTTTGTCACGGCAGGTAGGGTAGGCAGTAAACCCACGGTTGCCCACCGTGGTTAACTTTGCAGTCGACCATAACACGGCGACCTGTTTGCTTAAGTCGGCTTAGGTCGCACGTGTTTGTTAACACTGCTACAGCCTTGCTAAAGTCGGCGTAAGCCGAACCTACCTTTTTTTATTTCAGGTCAATTTGACCTGCAACAATTACTAAATGCGACTGGCACAAAATTGGTGTTGCTTATGCCAAAACAGCAAAGCGACGATAACAAGCCAAGGCTTTTTGCCAATAATGCCAACATACTTTTACAACATTCGACTTACGCCGAACCACGACAACGACGAAAAACAGCACAAAACTACCAAGTTCGAACACCTAAAAGCGAAATTCGCAATGCCCTTGTCGAAAATTGTAGCAAAAATGCACCAACTAGCAAAAGTAAACCACTGAAACCCACCCTAAAAACGGGCGCGTGCCAGCAGTAACCCTCCTTCTGTTTTAGGCGGGATTCCGCTGAGCAGCCTACCTGAGCAGGTGCAGGTCCCTCTGGCTCTGTTTGGCCTTGCTCCGCCCGGGACGTCAGTTTCATTCCCGTGTCAGGAAATCTCAGGCTTGTCGCCATCATTGTAACCAGAAGGCCTAACCGGATCTCTTTTCTGTTACGTTGCCAGCCGTCTCCGGCTAACTATCGCTAGTTCGGGCGCCTGCTATGAGGGAGGAGTTTCCTCTCGTTTGAGTCACCCGCCCGCTGGCTCGCGCAGGTAGGCATACAGGCAATCTCGTTATTATCGTTGTTCCTTTAGCCAGAGGGTTTTGGGAAATACTGGAGTTCGAGCGATTCAATTTCTGACCTTGAAGCCTGCGAGTATTCGGCAAGAGGCTCGGCGTTTAATTCAAGGAACGTATGTCCCCACTTGAACTTGTTCATAATAGCTGCGGCCTGGTCCCTGTCGCCAAGGATGTAAACCGCGCCGGCTAGTGCCTCCGCGCTCGACAGTTTGTTCAGCTTTGCATAATTTACAGGGTTTGCAGCCAGCAGGGCGGGAAGCCGCCTTCCCAGTCCCTGCGATGCAAGTCTGAAAAGCCGCTTGGTTTCGCCTATTCTCTCCCAAGAACAGTCTATGGCACAAACCGAGTCTGCGGCGCTATTGTCTTCGCGTGAAAGTGTGATATCGGAGAAAGGGTCGAGCACTATGCTGGACCTTGAGCAGCGCCGTACCTGCTCAGCTAGGCCAAACTTGGCGAGTTTTGCCGCCGTGCACTTTGCAGGGTCGTCTTGGCGGAGCATCAGGACCTGGGCCTTCAACAAAATTGTATAAGTCCAAATCAATATTTAATGCAATGACGAACAGGTCGCCGGTCAAGGTTTTTATCCGTTCTTGAATCATGACGGAAGCAACTGAAATGCCGGCGATCCTTGGCCTACGGTTTCCATTTGATTTGAAAAAGGATCAGATCGAAGCAGTGGACGCATGGGTCCAGAACGGGTGCAGAGGGTCGGTGATTTTTAGCACTGGGACAGGCAAGACAGAGATCGCATTCGAGTGTGCACGAAGAGCTGCCCAGGCGCTGTCGCCCCCGGAGGAGAGGCTTTTGGAAGGAACCTCGCGCCAGTTCCGCGTACTTTTCCTAGTCCCGCGGATAGTCCTGATTGAGCAGAACCTAAGGCGGCTGCGGAATTACGGCATCGCAGACGACTGCCTCGGTGTATATTATGGCGAAAAAAAGAACGCATCTGAAATAACTATCAGCACCTATCAGAGTGCGATAAACAACAGGGAACTGATTTCCGACGCGCACATGGTCGTGCTTGACGAGGTTCATTTGATAAGCGAAACGGCATCCGAGTTTGACAAGATCTTTGACGTTCTCGTCGAGGACCCAAGGAAGGCAATACTGGGACTAACTGCGACTATAGACGAGAGAGACCCAAAGTATCAGACAATCCTTACGGTGCTTCCCCCGGTGAAGAAATACCACATCAAGGACGCTGTCGATGACGGCAGGCTAGCCAAGCCGGTTCTAAAGCCAATCGAGGTCAGGTTTAACCCTGAAGAGCAGGAAAAGTACGACCAGCTTACAGCCAATATCAAGGAAATCTCGCGCAAACTTCAGGCTTATGATCCTATTCGGATGACTCGCATCCTCGGGAGGGGCGGCCCGCGGGCTACGCTTGCCAAGGCCTGGTTTGCAAGCGTCCGTGAAAGGAAGAACCTGCTCAGCTCGACTGAATTGAAGCTCCGCAAGGCGGTCGAGGTTGTAAAGAGCCACCCCGGCGAGCGGATTATGATATTTAGCGAAACAATTGACTCCATCGAGCTCTTGAGGACAATACTTGAGCAGGAGGGAATCCGGGCGCGGAGCATACACAACGGCATCAAGCCGAGGGAGCGGCATGAAATACTCGCAAGCTGGGGGGAGGACTATTTCCCCCTGCTCTCTGTGCACACGCTTGAAATCGGCTATGACGTTCCGCAGGCTGGAATCGCGATAATTATTGCAAGCACATCGAACATGAACCAGGTGGCGCAGCGAATCGGACGTGTCGTCAGGATATCTGAAGGCAAGAACCACGCGCTGGTCTATGTCATATACGTGGCCGGCTCTAAAGACACCAACGTGCTCAAGGTGATGTCTGCGGCGATAGAGAAGCGAGACCTCACGGCACCCTCTGCAGGAGTGAAGGCTGACAAGCCCGCGGCTAAGCCTAGGCCTGTCCGGGGGCAGAAAACGCTAACCAAGTTCTCATGAGCCGGCCTGACCGCGGTACACCGAGCTCAGCATGGAGCTCGTGCTCTCGAGGTAGGTGTCGATGTCCATCTCGACTACCTTGCCTTCATCAATGTTAATGATGTAAACGAGCTGGAGCCTTGCGTTTAGAATGTCCTGCTCCGAGACAGGTGGAGACTTGTAATACCTGTCACAGAGCGCCTTTACCTCCGCCACCTCCTCTGCCTTTCTGTCCCTTGGCGGCCTCCGAAAGAGAGGAGGGATCGGCAGGATGCTCACGGGAGGCGTTGCAAGTACAAACTGGTTCGCATAGGCGCTGTACCTTGCGACCTTGCTTGCAATTCTTGCAAAATAGTAAGAGAGCGGGTCAAGTGCGTGCTCCGGCGGGATAAATCCGGTCTCTATTTCGACGATGGTGTTTCCGTCTCCTTTGGTTGCAAAAACGTCGCACACAAGGATGTCGCTGAGCTGCTTTTCGACGTCGACCTCGTAGCCATATCGCACAAGATGCTTGGCGCAAACAAGCTCCATCGCAGAGTGGTTTATCTTGACAAGATTCCTTTGGTAAAGCGAGATCAGCCTGTTTCGCACAAACAGCATCCTCTCGGTCATTTCGGCCGACTCGCCCGATGCCATTCGTTCGGAAAGTGCGGTGACATCGGCGATAAACTGCTCTAAGTCCAATGGCTCTTGAACCTTTAATCCGCGTGTGGTTTAAAGATATAGGAGTCTGCCATCGCCTCGCTGCGGCAGAAACATTAAAAGTTCACCTAGCCTCACCGTTCGCCCGTAATACGAATGTCTTCTATTAGAAAGGTGGCAGTCCTCGGGTCAGGCATTATGGGACACGGCATAGCGCAGGTGTCCGCGATGGCAGGCTACGACGTTTCACTTCGGGATATCGAAATGTCGTTCCTAGAAAAGGCAATGGAGAAAATAAAGTGGTCCCTCGGCAAAATGGTCGAAAAGCAAAGACTCAGCGCTGCTGACTCTGAGAAAATACTTTCCAGGATAAAGCCCACCGTCGATCTCCGGACCGCGCTCAAGGACGCTGACTTGCTAGTTGAGGCAGTGCCCGAGGATATGAGCCTGAAGAAGAAAGTGTACGCAGAGGTCGAGAGCGTTGCGGAGGAAAAGACACTTTTCGCATCAAACACCAGCACACTTCCGATTACCGAGATGGCCGCGCTTACCCTAAGGCCCGAGAGATTCATCGGTGTTCACTTTTTCAATCCGCCTCAGCTCATGCCGCTTGTGGAGGTGATACCGGGAAGGTCGACAGGGGAAGTGGTAATAAATGCCGCCATGCAGTTTGTAAAGAGCGTCGGCAAGCAGTCGGTTCTGTGCAAGAAGGACGTCGCGGGTTTTATCGTCAACCGGATTTTCATCCCGCTTGTCCACGAAGGAGTTTACTGCATGGACAGGGACGGAGTCACAAAGCAGGAGCTGGACTCGGCCGTAAAGTTCAAGATGGCATTTCCGATGGGGATTCTGGAGCTGGCCGACTACACCGGTCTTGACGTCATTTACAAGGCCACAACCGAGATGCATTCCAGGGACTCTAAGGTAATTAACCCGCACCCGCTCATCAAGAAACTTTATGACGAGAAGAATTACGGCCAGAAAACGGGCAAGGGCTTTTACGACTACAAGGGAGACCAGTATGAGCGGATTAACCTGACAGAAGAACTTGCAGCCAAGTACGACCCTCTAACCCTCGTAGCCGTAGCCGCGAATAACGCCGCATGGCTAATTTCCAACGAGGTATGCGACAAGGCAGACCTGGAAAAGGCGCTAAAACTGGGGATGGGGCTTAAAACAGAGCTGTTTGCAACTGCCGAAAAATTTGGCATCAAACGGATTGTGGAGAGGCTCGAATCCCTCAGTGCAAAGTATGGCCAGTTCTATGCCCCCGACAGATACCTCGCAAACTATCCGAGGGCTGCTTGAGATGCATGCCGGAAATCCTTAAATGCTTGAAAGACGTATAGAGATCTGCCGACTGGCGAAACAGAAAGAATCGCCCGACACCCAGAATCTGCGCTTTGGGTAATGACTCAGAGCGTCCCCGGAGGTGCCGGTTGAGTTCGGTGGCATTGGGCGGCCGAAGGAAGAAAGAGACCATCGCCCCCATTGCTGCCGTCTCATGATTGGCGAAGAGGAACTGGCTCAAAAGGCTTGTTTCAAGGCGCCATGCGACTTTGATGTCGTCAGTTCGGCATTCTGTTATAATTTGTTCTTCGCACTTTCCATAATCCGCCCCACTGCGCCTCGAGCATCATTTGCCACCTGTATTAGCACCCTGTTCCTCTCGTCGAGGTATTTTCCGCCGTAGATGTCCGCGACCCCGCCGCTGCCGGATAACGCGACTACGGTCTTTTTCGTCATGTATCCCACACCCATTTCAATGAGCGTTCCTATGCCCCCTCCCACGGCAATAATTCCATCGCCGGATGAAGCCACTATAAAGTCCCGGGCATAGCCTATACCTGTACAGATTACGACATCACAGTAGGGGTTTGCATGTGAGAATTCTTCCTGTGGTATTATCCCAACGGTTGTGCCGCCGGCCTCCTTTGCGCCCTTGCACGCCGCCTCCATTACTCCTCCCAATCCGCCGCATACAAGAACCGCCCCTGCGGAAGCGACCTCTTTGCCGACTTCGTATGCCATTTTCCAGGCAACTTCGCTGCAGCGGTCTTTATTGTATCCAATCACCGCAATCTGAATTCTTCGCATCTGGCTTACTACGATGCTATGGAAATGTCGGCGCTCTTTAGGTATTTCTCAAAGACTTAAAAAAGGCATGTTTCAAGCACTTCACACGTGAGGTTCCGCGACCGGGGCGAGGCAGGAGACGTTCTGGCGGACAGGCTGCAAAAGGCGGGCCTCGATTCCCAGAATACAGTCGTGATAGGGATCCCGCGTGGAGGGATTATCCTTGCAGACATTGTCGCAGGCCGGCTCGGAGCGGCGTTTGATATTGTAATTCCCCGAAAGCTATCCGCCCCGGGCAGCGAGGAGCTTGCAATCGGCGCGGTAATGGCTGACGGAACCTCGTATGTTAACGACTATGTCGTGGACGCACTAAAGATATCGGCCGAGTACATCGAGTCAGAAAAGGCCAAACAGGCCGCCGAGATATCCAGAAGAATGGCCCTTTACAGAAGGAAGGAGCTTGGTTATGATATTAGCGGACGAGACGTTGTGCTGGTCGATGACGGTGCGGCAACCGGCTCGACAATGACTGCAGCGGCACGCTGGATAGCAAAACAGTCTCCAAAGAGCCTCACCGTTGCTGTCCCCGTTGCCCCCAAGGCCACCGTGGAAATGCTCGCGCTTGAAGCCGATTCTGTCATAGTCGCGGCGACGCCCAGGGATTTTTCTTCTGTCGGCCAGTTCTATGACGAGTTTGACCAGATCACAGACGAGCAGGTTATTCAGATAGCCAAGTCTCGAAAGTTGGTCTAGCAGATTAAAGCAATATATCACTCAAAGGGGAGAGGGCATTTCATGACTGATTATCGCGTGAAGGATATCGGGCTTGCAAACGCGGGAAAATCTCGCATCGACTGGGCAGAGGCGCACATGCCTGTAATGGTTGCCCTGGGAAACAAATACGAGTCTTCAAAGCCGTTGAAGGGCGTCAGGGTCGCCGGCTGCCTGCATGTGACAAAGGAAACAGGGGTTTTGGTGAGGACTCTGAAGGCTGCCGGCGCGGATCTTTCCTGGTGCGGGTGCAATCCCTTGAGCACGCAGGACGACGTCGCGGCATCGCTTGCCAAGCATGAGGGAGTGGCAGTGTTTGCAAGCCGGGGCGTTAACTCGAAGGAATATTATGACGACATCCGCTCATCGATAAAGTCAGATCCCCATGTCAGCATAGACGATGGCGCCGACATGACAGTCGAAATGCACAAGGACAGGCCCCGCTCTATGAAAGGCGGCACCGAAGAGACCACTACCGGGGTAATCCGGCTTCGGGCGCTCTACAAGGCTGGCAAACTGATGTTTCCTGTCATTGCGGTAAATGACGCCGAGACCAAGCACGACTTTGACAATGTGTACGGAACCGGCCAGTCTGCACTTGATGGCATTATCAGGGCTACAAACGTCCTGCTTGCAGGCAAAAACGTCGTGGTTTCTGGATACGGCCACGTTGGAAGGGGTATCGCGCGACGAGCGGCAGGCCTTGGGGCAAATGTAACTGTCACCGAAATCGACCCAATCTGTGCACTTCGGGCAAAGATGGACGGGTACGATGTCAGGCCGATGGGCGAGGCGGCTGCTCAGGGCGACATCTTTATCACCGCCACCGGCTGCAAGGACGTCATTGTACATGAACACATTATGAAAATGAAGGACGGGGCCATCCTTGCGAACGCGGGCCACTTTAATGTCGAGATTTCGATACCTGCACTTGAAAAGAACATGAGCGATTCCAGGAAGGTGAACGAGCACACGATGCAATACACGATTTCTAACGGCAACAGGCTCTATCTTCTGGGCGAAGGCAGGCTCGTCAATCTTGCTGCAGCAGAGGGCCATCCGTCGGAGGTGATGGACATGAGCTTTGCAAACCAGTTCCTTTCTGTCCTAAAGCTCGCCAGAGAAGGCGACAGCATGAAGCCAATGGTATACCAGATCGACAGGATGCAGGACCAGGAAATAGCGGCGGCAAAACTTGGCTCGATGGGAGTCAATATAGACAGGCTTTCGAGCGAGCAACGGAGCTACCTCGAGGGTTTCGGCGAAGGCACGTAGTTGGACATAAATTAAAGTCGCATTCATAGAACTTGAAACGGTTGGATGGGTAGTCTAGCCTGGTTAGGATACCTGTCTCACACACAGGTGGTCGAGTGTTCAAATCACTCCCCATCCACTGTTTTCTATGTACGAAAAGCCTTTTGCACTTCGTCGTAAACATTCCGCGGCTCCGTTCCGTCAGGCCAGGGTCAATGCCGCGTCCAAGTTCCTGGTTGTACCTATCACAATTTTCAACTAGGCCTTCATTATCGTGTTTGTCCAGCAAGTTACCTGATTCAGTGACATAGTTTCAGCACTTTGCACCTGCGGCCAGAGAACTGCCGCTTTACCATTTCATTGACTCGCAAAGTGCATCTGGATGTGAGCTGCCAGCGCGGCTGGAGTAATAGGCTTTTTCAAAAAGCAGTAACTCTTGAGGCTTGGCAGTGTCCTTCTCGCTTCCGCTTCATAAATTTCAAAAGCCGACAAAAAGCATACGCGCAAGTTTGTGTTCTGTTGCCATAATTTGCGGGCTAGCTGAAAGCCATTCATTTCAGGCATTCGGATGTCCAGTATCGCGATGTCAAACGCATTTGCGCCGTGCTTTAGTGCGTCAGCAGGCCGGTTAAACGCGGTTACCGAGTAGCCGCTGATTTCAAGGCCGCGCGTTAAAATCAGGGTGATGTCTGATTCGTCGTCTACTATTAGGACTTTCACTAATAGACCATTCTCAGCTAAGATTGTTACATAGGGGTCGTATTTACTCCTTTGTGCATTACACGGAAAATCCATGTTAGTATCGCATTCTGCATCATTTCCAGGGCGTGTTTGGACGAGGTCTGTCGGCCGCAATCAGAGATTGGCCGTCCCGGTGGCAAAATAGGGAGCCTGCACCACTATATTTTAGCCTCAATCCATAGCCGCCTCTTTACAGAGGTTTACAGCAATTTCATGGCCATTAAAGTCCAGTCTGTCGGAATGAAAAATCCGCAAGCCATTCAAGTACTGACAAAACCCATACTGCCCGAGTTAAACTATAACGCGAATTTTATTCTGGGAACTGCCAGACTAACTTGCCTGACTAACGCAGGGTACTTGGATGACAGGAAGATGAGCGCGGAAATGACCTGTTCTCGATACCCGGCGAGGTATCTTCAGTTATGAAATCCATTCTCTTCGCTATGGCTCTGGCAGGAGCAAACTGCTACCTGGTTGTTAAACCACTCGATTCTGCAGCCGCACGGTAATACCTTGTTATCTTCGGTGTGGTCTGTCATTGGCCGTCCGGTTTTTTGCAGAAAAAGTATAATATCGTTTGCACTCATTGCCTGCGTGAGTGATGCCTGCCATCACTCATTGTCCTGCCACTGCCACACAATCCCGTCACCCTTGATCCTTTTGAAGCGTTCTGAGCGGCAGCGGACGCAATCAGCATGTTGCGCAGGGCAGGACCCTGCGGATCGACTGATACCTCCATAGAACTTGTTGAAACGGGGCTGGTTGTTTTTTGCAACTGAGCTATCTAGAGTATCTTGTTCCAGTATCAATGGAGCTCTGGCTGGTGCGACCGCGCGTCCTAGATAAGATCGGTGATGGCATCAGGGTGTCCGCCATTGCCATCTCAGCCGCTTTGGAACGTCACTTGTATTCAGAAATATCCTATAGCTAATTGTGCCAATATACTTTAAATCGGGAAAAATCAATGCAAGAACAGTTTGAAATACAGAAGCAGAACAGAAATCGTAGCGATGATCCTAGATGCGGCTAATGGCGGGGCGACCAAGACGAAGATAATGTACAGGGCCTTCCTCAGTTATGCGCAGCTCAGGGAGTATCTCTCGGTTCTAATCGAAAACGACCTGCTCGAGTATGTCGAAGGAACACAGACTTACAAGACAACCGAAAAAGGCCTGACGTTCCAAAAGATGCATAACGAGATAGGCGAACTGCTCCAGACTACGGTCAAGAGCCGCTGATCTCGCATCGCATATTTTTTACGTAAAAAGGAAAAAGTAGAGTCGGTGAAAGAAGCCGACCTATTGCTTTTGGATGACCTGGTTAAGCCAGCTTGACTCGGTAGTTGTTGTCTGCTCGGCTGCAGGTGCTTCGGCCTCGGGCGTCGTAACCGCGGTTACTATTGGGATGCTTTCGGTGTGGCCCTCGGCAGTCACAGCCGCTGCAACTGGAGCTTGTGACTCGGCAGTATTTGCGGGCTGCGCAGTCACATCAGCAGTAGGGGTCGATTCCGCGGATGACCCGGATATGTTCTCGATTGTTTGAGCGGCCAGCTTTGCCCTGACGTTGGAAATTTCCGTCTTTTCGTTTGTGATGTGCTCTAGCAGCTCGTCTGTCTGTATCTTGATTTGCTGATAGGTTTCTTCTCTCATCTCGTTGCTTCTAAACTGAAGCTTTGCATCAAAGAGCACGCCCTTGACGTTCTTGCTCTCGGAGTCAAGCTCGCCGATTCGCGCATCGAGCTTGGCATCGATGGACTTTTGTTGCTCTTCAAGCTCGTGCAGTTTCCGGTCGTATTTCAGGTAAACCAGCTCTGCGTCTTCCTTCATGGAGTCGTTCTCTGAGACGATTTCCTGCAGAGCCTTTATTCTCTTTAAAGTCAGCGACTTTTGGCGCAACAGCTTCTGCGCCTCAAGCCTCCACCTTGGAATAAAGAACACGTAGTCGCCTTGGATAACCAGTTGCTCGTATGGTAGTTGCTTCAGACCACCAGAGCCACAGTCGACGCTGGCGGTTTCTATCTCGCCATCGATCTCCGTGATTAGTCCGACGACGCGTCCGATGTAAGTACCATAGATGTCCTTGACCTGCTTGCCTACAAATCCGAGCTTTTCTTCGCTCATGAATTTGGATTGGTAGGAGGCTATAATGACAACGGTGTCAAAAATGTTGCATAACTTTGTGCACACTAGTTCTCTGACCCGCGCGGGCTGCATTTATTAGTACACCAACCGTAACCGGCGTGTTTGTCCGCCGACTCGGGCTCGGAATATTTTACCGACGAAGAAAAGTCGGTTCTCACCGGACACTTTTCAAATAGCGACAGGCCCGTGTTTGCCATAATAACGCCAAGGCAGGTCGACAGGGGAGCCCTGATGTCGAGGTACTCGCGCTCGGACAAGAACATGAGGAGAGTGTTTCTTGACGAGTTTGCTCAAAACCCTGACAGGGGCGAGGAGTTTTACCGCAAGGTTTTGATGGAGTACGGCGACGACTCGGTGGCCGAGCTGGGCGAGGCCCAGGTCGCAATTGAGGGGATCTCTAACGTCGCGGCAAAGAAGATCGAGGACAGGCGAATCGGGCTATCCTACCTTGAAAAATCCTCACGGTATGTAGCTTTTGACAAAAAGGTTCGCGGACAGTTCAAGTACCATCGGGAAAAGGCAATCATGGAATCGAGGTTTGCCGACTCTTATCTGAGCGCTTGTGATCTTTCATTTGAAACCTACAGTAGGGCTATTGAGCCGATGCAGCGGTTTCTCACAGATCGGTTTCCCATCGAGGGTCTCACATTCCTTGACTCTCGCACCCAGGCCGAAGTGGCATTTGACAAGCTTGTGCTAGACCAAGATGTCAAGGCTGCGCAGAGGGTTTATGCCTCCACAATCCGCGCCCGGGCACTTGACGACCTCCGGGGGCTGCTTCCTGCGTCCACGCTTACGAATGTGGGCATCTCGGGAAATGGCAGGGCTTTCGAGTACCTGCTTTCAATGCTTTACGGCTCACCGCTTGAGGAGATGAAGACTCTGGCAAGCTCCCTTAACGAAGAGCTCGCCCGGGTCATACCAGCCTTTGTACGGAGGGCCAACGACCGCCACGGCAAATCTCTTCAGGGGTACATGTCGCTCACGTCAGGTGATATGCAGAGCCTGGCGGCAAAGTATCGCACTGTGGATTCGGAGCCGGTCCTGCCATCCCCGCGACTGCTAGATTACGATCCGGCCGAAAAGGCGTATGCGAGCGTCGCAGCCGCCGCACTTTTCGAGTTCGCGGGAAGCTCGCTATCAAGCCTGTCCGAGACGGTCAGCAGGCTCCCGCCAGACAGGATTGTGGAGATAATCCGGGCCTACACCGCGCACAGGGTCAGCCGCCGCCACCGGCCGGGCAGGGCATTTGAAATGACCTACTATACTTTCGAGTTCTGTTCTAATTTCGGCATGTTCCGTGACCTGCATAGGCACAGGATACTGACGCTGGAAAGGCAGCTTCTCTCCACTAGACACGGATTTGAAATGCCTGCAGAGGTTGAGGACGCGGGCCTTGCAAAAGAGTTTTCCGAGTGCATGGACACTTCAAGAGGCGTCTACGAAGAGATGGCAGGCACCATGCCGGAGCAAGCGCAATATGTCGTGAACTTTGCCTACAGGTACAATTTCTTTATCAGGCTGAACCTGCGTGAAGCCTGCCACATAATAGAGCTTCGTACGACTCCCCAAGGCCACCCCGACTACAGGCAGGCCTGCCAGCAAATGTTCCTCGAGATAAAACGGGTCCATCCTCACCTTGCGGAGGGAATCAGGTTCGTCAATCTTGAAGGCCAGCAGCTCGAGCGCATGGCGTCTGAAAAATCGCTAGAGAGGAAAAGACGCCGGGGATAGGGCATACCTCGGTGTCAAATGGTAATAAACACCATTTGCTACCAATGTTTTTATACTACCATTGACTACCATTATACGGTAAGTAAAATGGTAGACAAGCCAATAAAGGACGAATCGGTAAAGACCACCGAGAACCGAGACGTTTACGACACAATGAGGGACAACCTCATACGAACAGTTGACGAAATCGCCAAGGCGCAGCCACAGTATTCACAATCAATCTCCAATCTCCAGCTTGATTACATCCAGACGACAAAGAACATGATACAGACTGCATTCTCTGTCCAGAAGCAGGTTGCTGGCTCCATGAACCTCCCGCAGACAGTCCCGTATGCAGACCTCTTTTCAAGACAGTCAAACGAGGTCACCAACAATGCAATCAGGTCGGTCGGAATCAACAACCAGCTGACAATAAACGCGCTGGACGCCGCAAGGGAGAACCTGAAAATCTACAACAGGACAATCGACGCAGTTACGGATTTCAACGCCAACGTAACAAAGGCGTGGACGTCGTTCTTCGCACAGCAGCAAGCACAATTCACGAGGCCATAAGGCCCCCTTTTTTCTTGTTTTTCGCTCAGGCCAGTTAAACGCCCCTTAGGATTCGACCCTACAATTAATAAATGTGAATTAACAGATATTCAGCGTTGGCTTCAGCAGCAGTAAACGAGTTTATCTGCGAAGACTGTGGCACACTTCTAGTTCACACTAATCCAAATACCCTTGAAAGCATGAAAGACGTTCACAACCAGCTTTGCTTCGTCAAGCGGCAAAAGAACAGAGCGGCAGAGGCTGCCAAGGCTGCAGCGGCAAGGCCGGCGGCCGGCGCAAGGCCCGCTGCGCCATCGGTTTCTGGCCCTCAGCCATCGATGCCTGGCCCGAGTGCTCCCCCTGCGCCAACTATGGGTGGCGGTGCAACGACCGTCTCACTCACCGGCTCCGGCTCTGGCTATTCCAAGGTGGACGGCCCGATTGACGTCAAGTTCAAGGACAAGCGCCAGTCGGCAGGCACGTTCCAGGGAATAAAGGTGTGGGGCCCGGTTG
>JBDUUL010000022.1 GCA_039938515.1 Nitrososphaera sp.
CACCCGAATTTCCTGTGCTCTCTTCGATCATTATAGCTGGATTCTCTCTGGCGATAATCGTTGGGCTCCGAAGATGGCTTGGATCAGGTCAGAGATGGCGCCCGCAGAAGTGAAGTCGATGATTTTAACAATCGAATCAGCTCTTTAACAGACGGGTTTTATTTAACAAAGCCAGTCGCTCCGAAAGACTAAAAAAGTACGGCTTGTTCCTTCGCTCAGTTGATTCACAAGCAGGTGAGTTCCACAACATTGAGGTCTGTGGGCTATGACAACGAGTCAAAGACTCTTGAAATTCTTCTCCGAAACGGCGGGATATACGCACACTTTGATGTTCCAGAGTCCGTATACTCGGCGCTACTTGCAGCCGTGTCTAAATCAAAGTATTACAATGACTTTGTGAAACGGAACTATGCATACGTGAGAAAAGCCTGAAGGCGTACTCCACTTTTCTGAAATGGGTGCAATCCGACCGACCTGCCGCTGGGAGCTACCCCCTATCTCTAAAGCATTATTAACGGCCTAGAATTCTATTGCAAATCGGATAAGATTTTCCTTGCCGAAGCGAAAAATTAAGGAGGAAAAGCCCCGGAGGCGCTTTGGCAAAAAGGAGATGCTTATCGCTCCAATCGCGATTGGAGCTGGGATGCTCGTTACATTCATTGTAATTCCGACCTTTTTTCCTCCGCCGCGCCCAACCGAAGTCTGTCTGAAGGCGCTCAACCGCGAGACTTTTCAGCTCTTTCCGCGGATCGAAATCCTTGTTGACGGCCATCAGAAATGGCTGCCAGACGATGTTGGCCGACTTCCAAAGCACGGCCAGGACTGCGTAAGGCCAATACGGACTGATCAGGTAGGCGACGTTGTTCACATCGAATACGTCCGTGCAGTCAGGCTGAACTTGGCTGATTTTATGAAGGTCTATACCAACGGAACCAATCTTATCACGGTAGTTGACAATTCTACAAAGCCTGCGCAGACGCAGGTACTCAACCTGACGAACTACGATGTAAAGTACTCTTACTATTCGGATCAGGGCAAATGGGTCTATGTGGACAAGCCTGCAGACACTCCACCCTTCCCGACCGACAACAAGCTGGTTGAACGGATTGAATTAACGAGCAAGCCGAGTACGAATAAATAGCTTCCAGAAGGGCTGCCGGTGGTTTGGCAAAGAAATCTGCCGCGGTAATAAGAGGCGACGGTACCGGCCCTGAGCTTGTCGATGCAATGGTCAAGGTCTTGAAGGCCTGCAGCAGCAAGGTCGAGCTCATCCCTTGCGACGCCGGCTCCGAGTGGTGGGAAAAGAAAGGAGGTAATTCTTACATTTCTCCGGAGGTATGGAAGCTGCTTGAAGACTGCGATGCATGCTTCAAGGGTCCGACGACTACCGTTCCTGTTCCAAACGCCCCGAGGAGCGTCGCCGTAAGCATACGACAAAAGTTCGAGCTGTATGCCAACATTAGGCCTATCAAGACTTACAAGAACGCGGAGAGAAAGCTGGACTTTGTCTGCGTTCGTGAAGCAACCGAAGGACTGTACGCCGGGATCGAGTTCAAGACAAGCGATGATTCTGCCATAGCGATTAGAAAGACAACTCGCAAGGGCTGTGAGAGGGTCTGCATGAAGGGATTTCAGGTGGCAAAGGACAGGGGTTTTGACAAGGTTTTTGCAATAACAAAAAGAAACATTCTGAAGGAAACCGACGGAATTTTCTGGGCAGCTGCAGAGAAGGCGCAGAAGCAATTCAAAACCATCCAGCTGGAGGAGTACTATATCGACAACATGACGCAGCAGCTTGTCAAGAACCCCGAAAGGTTTAACGAAAGCGTCCTTTTGAGCACCAACCTGTTCATGGACATCGTTTCTGAATGCGCGTCAGGGCACGTCGGCTCCATCGGCAACGTGTACTCCGGCAATTACGGCGATGATTATGCGATGTTTGAACCCGCTCATGGCAGCGCACCCAAGTATGCGGGCCAGAACAAGGTAAACCCGGTTGCCACTATTCTTTCTGGCGCATGGATGGTGGAATATCTGGGCGAAAAACCCATCAGCGATGCAATCTTCAAGGCAACTGAAGACGTAATCAACGAAAACAAATACGTCACATACGACCTAGGGGGAACGGCAACTCTTTCCCAGATGGCCGACCAGATAGCTTCGCGGGCTTCAAAGGCACTAAGGAAATAAAGATGGCCATCAGGGCGGAGCCGGCTTTCGCCCTGGCCTGATTTCCAGGACCGCAATTTCTTCGAAAAACAGCTTTTTTTCGACCACGATTTTGCTGCTCAAATCCAGCCCATGCAGTTCGCTGGCGAGCGCGGAAAGGTCGGCATGCGATGATACTACGATCAGGATTGCCCCATCCTGTTTTAGCAGCGGGAGGGCACTCTTGATAAAGTGAAGTGTCAACTCTATACCCTTCAATCCTCCCTCGACGGCAATGTCAGGCCGCGCACTGCGTGCAACCGGACTTGTTTCGAGATTTTTGTCGCGATTAATTTGCGACGGAAGATAGGGCGGGTTAGATACTATAAGGTCAAATTCACCGCGAAACGCACTGGCCGCGTCGCAACAGGCCAGGTGTGCATCGAGCCCGCGCTGCTTGCAGAACCTCAGCGATTCGACATCAATGTCGGAACCGGCAACCAGAGAAAATTGTTTCAGGAGGGCTTCCGTGATTATGCAAGATCCGACGCCAATCTCAAGCGCCCTATTTCCCTTATACTTCTTTACGCATTCAAGCAAAAGCTGGCTGTCTTCCGCAGGGGCGTAAATCACTTTAAACCACAAACCCTGCCTGCAAGCTCGATTATCTCCTGCGGGCCCACCTGATACACCCTTGTAGCCGGACTGTCCAGACTGCCTGCCTGGACTCCAAATCTCCTTAAAACCGCCGAGACCTGCTTGTTTCTGAACGAGAATAACCGGTTTATCGCAGATACCATTTCGTCCGAAAGCACTCCGTGCCGAATTAGCCTCAGAACTACCGAGCGAACCTTCGGCTCCGGCTTGAATGCAGCCCTGGGGACACCAAACAATCTTTCCAGCGAAAAGCAGTATCTCGCAATGACAGACACTGACCGGTAGGAGCCACTGCCCGGTTCTGCGAACAGCTTTTCTGCAAACTCGTCCTGCAGCATTACTATGGCGCGAGTGCAATCTCTTGCCTGCGCAAGCCATTCAATCGCATCGCGGCTTCTGGAATAGGGCAGGTTTGAAACGAACACGTCAAATGCCGGAGGAGGCGTCCTGAATGCGTCCTGATTTATCAGATTTAGGTTTGAATACTTTGGCCAAATTGCTTGAGAGGTTTCCCGAAATCTGGTCGGGTCAACCTCGAAGGAGATGACGCTGCGCGCAACCTTGCACAGCTCTTCTGTCAACACCCCGCTTCCGGCCCCGACTTCACACACGGTTTCGGCCCCGGAAATTCCTGACGCGCTGATTATGCGTGATAGCACGTTCTTGTCAATCAGCCGGTGCTGGCCCAGTCTGTGGGTCTTTGAGCGGCCAGGCCACTGCGACGCTTCGTTTTTCATTTACAGTCAGAGTGCGTCTTTGTGGCGACCGACCGGAGCGGATTTAAAAATCATCTTTGCAGGGATCCTGTCATTTTCTGACAAACAGATTCATGCGGGCCTGGCCCATTATTTCCTCGATAATTCGCTTTGAAATGAGCTTGGCGGGATCTCGAAGGCCAACCCTGTGCTGGATATCCATAAAGTTTTCAAACTTCTTCTTCTCCCGCTCCTTGACTATGCTCATCATGTAAGTCTTCCCAATTCCAGGAATTAGCTCAAGCGCATGAATTCGCGGGGTAATCGGCTGTGATGCATTGATATAGTCAACAAATCGCTTTTCATTGGCAATTACGATCTTTTCTACGATGTTTGGCAGCTCATTTTTTGCCGACTGCGAAATCTGATCGTATTCAAGCCGCCCAAGGACGCTCTGGACTTTTTCTCGGCCTTCGCGTCCGATGTAAAGACGATCTCCTATGTCGAACGAAACGTTGGGAGCCCCAAGCAACTCTAGCAGCGTGAGCCTCTCCTCTCCTATAGCGTGAATGATCACCCCTTCCCTTCCTCTGACTGTGGTTGATTTTCCCCGCGGAATAAAGTCGAGAACGTAGGCGTGCTCTTCGTATCTCCTTGGTTGACCGGTATGATCCGTCGAAAGGTCTTCACGCGCCAAGTGTCCACTAGAAAGGTCTTGCGGCGGAGCTGAAGACAAATTCCGAAAGTAGTAATGGCGGTGGAGTATTTAACTTTGGGTATCGGACTTTAAGATCTTGAGCATTTTTTCAAGGTTCTCGGTAAGTATGAGCTTCTTCCAGCCGAAAGTGAACGCGCGAAGCTCTTCAAGAGACGTGGGCATTACGTTTACTATCTCCACTGCCTCCTCCTGAGTAAGATCGCATTCGCCGACCAGTCTTCGCACCATTTCCTTGGCTGCCGACGCGTCTACCCTGGCGAATTTGGAGACATAGTCCGAAGTCCACCGCTGAATTTGGTCCATGTCGTCTGGCTTGACAGAATCGAGAATCGCCTTTACCTCAGGCAGAGTTATGATTTCTTTCTTGACGGTATCAGTCACTGTGCTTGCTTTGCCTCTGTCTGCAGGAGTGGCTTGACATGGTTTGGTCGCGTCTGGAGGATCTTTTTCTTGTCTCCAAAGATTACTGAAACGCGCAGGGTTCTCCTTCCAACCTCTTCGACCATTCCCACCCTGCCGTGAAAGCGCCTGTGGGGCATAGTCCTGTGCTCCCTGGGGTCAACGTCAACGACGACTTTTTCTCCAACTTTATAATCATGAAGAAGGTAAGAAATTCCCTTTACAACGTTATCCTTTGTAAGAATGGAACGAGCCTTTCTCCTGGTACCATGTGAACGTGGCATGCTATAATCGCTCCAGTAAAGTCGCCATACTCCTTAATTTAATACTAACTATCCCTGGAGACGTCGGCCACTCCTTGGTCGCTCAAGCAGAACAGTATCTCTCTCTCGGCGTGGTAAGGGCTGTCAACCATGCGTGCAATTCTGTTCTTTCCGGATTTTTTCAGATAGATCCTGTATGTGCTTGTGTGTGCAACAACGTTTCCCCCCGTAGGCCGAATCGGATCGCCAAAAACCGCATCGGGTGAAGACTGGATCTGATTTGTCACAACGACTGCTACCGAATACGTCTCTGCAAGCCTTACCAAAATGTGCATAAACTTGTTAAGCCTTTGCTGGCGATCGGAGAGCGTGGCCCTGCCCAGAAATTCCGAACGATAGTGGGCCACCGCAGAATCAACAACGACGAGCCTGATACCCTCGTCTTCGACAAGCGGGCCTGTTTCGTCAATAATAAGCTCTTGGTGCGCGCTGTTGTATGCTTTGGCTACTATGATGTTCTCGAGGGTTTTTGCCGGGTCGAAGCCTCGGCTCTGCGCGATGGTGACGATTCGCTCGGGCCTGAACGTGTTCTCGGTGTCGATATACAATGCCTTTGCTGACAGTCCTCCCAAGTTGCGAGGCTGCTGGACCATCACACAGAGGGTATGGCAAAGTTGGGTCTTGCCTGTTCCGAATTCCCCGTATACCTCGGTTACCGCTTTCGTCTCGACGCCCCCGCCTAAAAGATCGTCAAAACTATGCGAGCCGGTGGTAACCCTGTCGTTCTGTATTCTTTTTTCGTAAAGGCTGGTTGCGGTGACAAAGCTCTTATCGATAATCCCAAGCTCCTCCAACTTGACTCGCGCCTTGTTGCAAATCCCTATCGAGTCCTCGAGCTCCATGCCCGTGGCGTCGGCCACATCAACCGGCCCTCTGACGATAAGGTCTTTGATGGAGCGAAAACCGGCTTCCTGTAGCCTTTTTTCCGTGGCAGGGCCGATCCCCTCAACCGTGCCAAGCCGAAACTCCGGCTTGCCGGAGCCTCTCTCGCCCTTTTCCTGCAACCGTTATGAGGTCGCTCTGCCATTAATTATATATTCAGCACCCGCAAAAGCCCCCCGAACAGAAAATTTTATATCTATGTTCATAGCGGTATCGAAGATAGAGGAATATGATGGAAAGCAAGACGTTGGTCGTAACGGCTCTTGCGACGGTCATGGTACTGTCTCTGGTCCTTGTTGCCCTCCCGAGCGCTAACGCGCACGGTGTGCAGGCGCAGCTGCAGAGCAGATTCGTAAGAATCGATGACGAGTCGTTCTCTGACACCACACTGCACACAGGCGATACAATGACAGTCTCAGGCACCCTTCACAGTCTTGTGAACAGGCCCCTAAGAGGCTGGCTATCCTTGTTCAGCGACTCTACAAACGCAGGCGTAAGATGGGAGTTCCTCCAGAGAGATCCGCCAGGTAACATATTCGACATTCCCCCTGGTTCAGACATAAAGTACTCGATTACTGTAAGGGCTCTTGAGCCAGGCTCATACCATGTGCACACTCAGTTGAACATCGAGCACATCGGTCCAGGTCTCGGTCCAGGACAATCAGTATCGGTTACTGGCACCCCAATCCTCAAGCCCATCCCGTATTCGAACGTCGTGTACCAATGCATCATCATTGGCGCAGGGTTAGGGATAACGTTCGCTACAAGACCGTGGCAAGTAATCTAGAAGATTACTCCCCCTTTTTCATTTTCAAGTCTGATTCTTCAAGTCAAACTGATTTGCCTGCGACAAATGCCGTCAGAGGGTCTGTCGGGTCTAATTCTTTGTAAGTTCGTATTTGTTTGCGTATCCGCGCGGGTTTATCATCATCCCATTGTAGTCAAACGTCGATGAGTTGCCGACTATCACCGTAGTTATCATGCCCAAAAGGTCGGTGTGCTCTAGCATCTTTTCCAGAGTTGTAACCACTATAGACTGGCTTTCCCTGAAGGCGCCTTTGACGATTGCGACGGGGGTCTGGGGAGACCTGAACTTTAGAAAAATGTCTCTCGTGTCTTTGAGCTGATGCACCCTCTTCTTGCTGGCCGGGTTATAGATTACCGTCACATAATCTCCAAGCGCCGCCGCCTCGACGCGCTTTACTATAATTTCCCACGGTACCAGAAGGTCGCTCATGCTAACAACGGCAAAGTCCGTCATCAAGGGCGAGCCCACGAGAGCGGCACACGAGTTCAGCGACGAGACGCCGGGCACGCACTCTACATAGATGCCCTCGTTACGCTTCCAGCCCTTTTCAGCCAAAATTTCGTAAATGAGGCCGACCATTCCGTAAATTCCCGGGTCGCCGGAGGAAACAAGAGATACTATCCTGCCTGCTTCAGCAAAATCGATAGCCTGATTTGCCCTATCGACCTCCTGGGTCATGGCGTAGCGGTACACTTCCTTGCCAGCAATCATGTCCTCGACTAGTCCGACGTAGGTGTCATAGCCCACGATTACCTCGCTTTCCTGTATCACCTGCTGCGCGCGAAACGTCATATGGTCGTGGTTCCCAGGGCCTACTCCCACAACGTACAGCTTGCCCCTCTTACCAGTCGAGCTACTCAAGTTCAAGCCTCACCTCAATCCGGCACCATAAACAAGGATTTATTTCAACCTCTGTACTCTTGTGCCGCAGAGAACCCCGCCACTGGCATCTCAAGTTCACTTTGATGCCGATTGCTTTGCCAGAGCGAATTCCTCATGCAACGCGTTGACTGCTCCCTCGCAGTCCCTGTCATTGACTACGAACGCAAGGTTCAGCTCCGACGAGCCCTGGGCAATCATGATGACGTTGACATCTCGCTTTGCAACTGCGCCAAATACCCTGGCCGCAATCCCCTTGATCCCTCGCATTCCAGAACCGACGACGGCGACCACCGCGACATCGTCGTTGACATTGATTTCCTTTATGACCTTTCCAAGCAGGCTAAGCTCCAAGGTGTTTATGGCCCTGTCCAAGTCGAGCTTCTTGACGACCATCGAAATACTGGACTCAGAGGGGCTCTGCGAAATCATCATGATGTTGATTTTATTTTTCGCGAGAGTGTCAAAGATCTTGGCTGCGGTCCCTGGAGCGCCGACCATTCCTCCACCGCTTACATCTATCAGCGCAGTATGCCTGATGGCGCTTACCGATTTGACTATCTTTTGCGACTCCCTGCTTGGATTTTGAGTAATGAGCGTGCCCTTGTGCTTGACGTTAAAAGTATTCCTGACCCTGATGGGGATCTTTGTCTCAACGACCGGCTCGAAGGCCCGGGGGTGGATGTACTTTGCGCCGTAAAGGGCCATTTCCATCGCCTCGATAAACGACACTTCCTTTAGGACCACTGCGTCCTTCACTATCTTGGGATCCGCAGTCATTAGGCCGTCGACATCACTCCAGAGCCAGACCTCGTCCGCATTGACTCCAGAAGCGATAATGGTCGCCGAGTAATCAGAGCCTCCTCGGCCAAGAGTGGTGACGTTGCCGTTTTGATCTGCACCTATAAAGCCAGTGACGACGGGAATAATGCCCTCCTTGAGGAGAGGTTCGAGCTTGTGGCCTACCCTCAGCCTTGTCGTGTCGATAAGCGGCCTTGCCTCGCCGAAATTAGAATCCGTGACAATCCCGGCTTCCTTGCCGGTCAGCGGCTGGGATTTCATACCCGCGTCCTGAAGGCCAAACGACACCAGTGGCGCAGAGAACCTCTCTCCGAAGGAGAGGAGGTAATCGAGCGTCTTTGGGGTCACCTCGCCAAGCAGCACAATGCCGTCGAGAATTTCCTCGAGCTCCCGCGCGGTGTCAAGAACCGCCTTGGAGGCGCTCTGGCGCAGGACGGGATCGGAAATCGTTTTTTCCGCAATTTCCAGATGGATCGACTTTGCCCGCTTGACAAATCCGTCGATTGACGCCTTGTCGCCTTTCTTCACACTGTCGGAAATCGAAAGCAGTCCGTCAGTAAGGCCCCGGACGGCGGAAACCACACATATTGTCTCGTCGCCCTTTTTTTGATGAGAGGAAACGATCCCAGCGAGATGCTTTATTTTATCCGGCCCATCAACCGCCGTTCCACCGAATTTCATCACGATTCGCATGGCCTATCTACCCGCGAATCAGTCCTGCACCCGTGGGGCAAGATAAAAGTGGATCTTGCCGACGTTGGCAAGCCTAAATTCCAATCTAAGGGGCATTTTGCTCGAGTATTCCGCCGAAACCGAGCCTCCCATCGAGGTTACTGCCTTGGTGATTTTTGACAGGTAGTCCAGACTGTAGGTAGCCTTGCTGTCCTCCTTGACGTCCAGGTCTTCGAGCCCTTCGTTCCCTGCCTCAAGTGAAATGTTGGCCTCGCCTGAATCGCCTTTGCCGGAGAAACTGATTGTGCCATGTTTGGAGTCAATCGAAACGTACTCCGAGACTACCTGCACATCGGAGAGAATCCTGTCAAAGGCGGTAGCCGTCAGAACGGTCTTTGAGTTAAAACTCAGCTTTGGAAGAGGCGTCGAACTTGCAGAACTTTCAATGAGCCTTGTCTTGTACTCGCGCTTGTAGCCGTTTGACATTTTCACATGCAGCATGCTGTCGTCGCCTACGCTAATCTCCAGAGAGTCCTTTTTCTCGGCACGCTTGACGAGTTTGGAGAATTCATCGACCCTGACGCCAAATTTCACTTCCTTATCGCACTCGTACGCGTCGAAGGCGTTGTTTGGCCAGTAGATGTCAATTAGTGCTATATGGGAAGGGTCCATTCCGCGGAACGATATCCCGTCCGGTCGGGCCTCAAACGTTGCCTCGTCAACCAAGGTCGAAATAGCGGATACAACAGCTTTCCATTCTTCGGGGGACTTTGTACGGGCCAAAAACACCAAATTGCTAACTAGAGGCACACGCATAGGATTTTAAATATATCTTTTATCGGGAGGGCCGGATAATTTCAGTGCGCCGGCATCTGAAAGTGCGAGTTTCAGGAAGAGAATACTGCTACGCGTAATTGCGCCAAGTGTGGCTGCACTTTGTGCAACGGTAAAACTGCGTAGTAGGCTCGTCCGCAGACCTGGTCTGCAGCATCCACCAGTATGCCATTCCGTTCTTGCATGACGGGCATTCAATATTGGTCGTCGGCATTGCCTCGACCCCCCCGTCCTTTTCATCCATCACCTTCAGCGAAACCTCTGCTGAAGAGATACGCTGTGCCAGATCGGACTTGGCTGAAGAGTCCTCGTCGTCTTTTTTTGACTTGAAGCCGCACTTGGGGCAAACGACAGAGCCGTCAGACTTGGGTTTCATGCGAGGATGACTTTCGCATTGAGGGCAAAATTTCAAAGCAAGTGCTCTCCCTAGCGAGTTACTTGTTTTTCAGAGCAGCTCTTATGCTACTGGCGAGCTCTTTCGAGTACTCGGAGGCGGAAGAGGATGCATCCTGAATAACTTCCATCGGATCCTTCCGCTTTGTAGTGATTCTCATTTGGTAGTCCTTGATTAGAGGATGTTTCAAAAACACACCAGCAAAGTCAATGCTCTTTTCCTTCAAGAGTTCGTGCTGAATAATGTACAAAACCGAAATATCCTCGTCTCGCAATCTCAGCTGAATTTCGTTATCGCGAAAGTCGCTAACCTCGGCTAACATTTGCAGCACACAGACAACTACTTATTGAGGATATAAATGATACCTCGCGGGCAATTGTCTTCGTCCTCTGCCAGTTTCCTTTCCCAAGTAACGCTAGAAAAATCCCAGGACAGCGTAAAAAAGGATCAGCCTCTGACGCTGAGCCTCGGCTTCAAGGTCGAAGGCGCAATCCGCGAAGCGTTCACTCAGAAGAACTGGGAGCGCGCTTACAATAAACACGATAACGCATTTCGAATGACCATCGAGGTCAATCTGAAGGCGGGAAGAAAGACCATAATGCCGCTAAAGTTCGTTCGCAAGGCTGCGTTTTTCTGGACAAGAAACCCAAAGATCCCGCACCGCATCTGGGTCTCAATCGTCAAGGATGACTCTCCTCATTACCCACTGTCGGTCGAAGAAGCACAGGGATTGCTGTTTGACGTGCAGCGCGTAATCGAGCTGGAAGGAAACGCTATGGAATCCGGCCAGCACCAGATTGTTGCAGATGTCCGGGTCTCCTGGGGAAAACATGAGTTCACCCAGTCGCAAGAGATATCCGGAAGATCAAACGAGATACAGCTCACCCGCCTCGCTGCCTAACACCTGCCTTCGCGCGATCCCGAAGGCATATAGCGTTATTACGCAAACCTATTGTAGCAACTTGCCAGAGAAACGTGCAGTTGAGACCATAGAAATGGGCAGGGAAGCCGAGCTGTGCACACACCTTCAAAACGGGCGAGTCCGATGCACAGCCTGCGCAAGGTTGTGCGAAATCCCTGAGGGGAAGGTCGGTCTTTGTGGCATCCGTGGTGTTGTAAATAACAAGCTCAGGCTATTTGCCTACGGCAGGGTAATCGCGGGTCACCTTGACCCAATTGAAAAGAAGCCGGTAAGCCATTACATGCCGGCGACGCAGATTTACTCTATTGCGACAAGTGGCTGCAACTGGCTCTGCCAGTATTGCCAGAACTATGACATCTCGCAGCGAAGACGGGTCGAGGGTGCTGAAATGTCTCCAGAGGAGGTCGCGTCAAAAGCCGCTCAACTGGGCGCGGCTGGCATTGCTTATACCTACAACGAGCCTTCAATATTCATGGAATTTGCACGGGACTGCGGCATCGAAGCACACAAGCGGGGCATTTTCAACATCTTTGTGTCCAACGGTTATGATACGCCAGAGTCGGTCGGAGTAATGAAGCAATTTCTCGACTGCATCACCGTTGACTTCAAGGGTAGCGGCAACCAGAATTTCGTCAGGCGCTACATCGGCATCCCAAGTGCCGACCCGGTTTTTGAGACGCTTCAACAGCTGAAATCAAAGACCAGCATTCACATCGAGGTTACGGACCTTGTCGTCCCCCAAGTCGGTGAGGACATGGATTCGGCAAGAAAGCTTTGCAAATTTGTTTACGACAAGCTTGGGCCTGATACTCCGGTTCACTTCTTGCGATTTCATCCTGACTACAAAATGCTCGACTTTGGAAGCACCTCGGTGCAGTCGCTTGAGAAACACCACCAGGTTGCAAAGCAAGAAGGGCTTAATTACGCCTATCTGGGGAACGTGCCCGGACACCCTCTTGAGAACACATACTGCCCGGGGTGCAACTCAGTCGCAGTAAAGAGGTACGGCTTTAGCATCGAAAGTTGGAATCTTGATGCGCACAACAGGTGCAAGAGCTGCGGCCATCAAATCGCCATTGTGGGCAGGCCAAAGAAAGTCTTTGGGTCAAACAGGCTCCAGTTTATCCATTAAGGTTAAAATTGCAGCCTAACCGACCTGTGCTCTAACCGGGGTCGTTGTCTAGCATGGTATGATGCCAGCCTTGGGCGCTGGAGGCCGCTGGTTCGAATCCGGCCGACCCCACTGTTTGTAAGCTTCTATCGCAGCGAGCCCTGAAGGTCTTAGGATGAAAACTTTAAGCTGAAAATGTTTAGTTTGAAGAGAATAAAAGAAAGAGAAGAGGGGGTTAATCCCACTTGCTCCACGCGGCCATCCAACGGTATGTCCACGTGTTGAGCTTTGCACCTAACGCAGCTATCGGCACTGTAAGCACTGCTCCTGCACCCGCCCCTAGGGCAACAGGACTATTGTAGAACTTTCCTACCTGAGGCTCGATTGGAGTCATGTAGGCAGGAAGTGTGGGCCTAGGATATTTGAAGGCGATTTCCAGAGGGTCCCTTACCAACAGCAAGTTCACCATATTGAACAGCGGGAAGGACATTCCGACTAGAGTTCCGCCTATAATAATGGCTGCATGTTTGTTTCGCCGCGTTGCCCAGTACGTCAAGTCTAACAGCATTGCCGATGGAATCCAGACTGGCACGACTACGAAGTCGTACGGGTATCCAAGTGCGAACCATGCACCCTTGGCCACCCAAGTGTAGATGGTCATAATGGTTGCATAGTACGTTGCAGTTCCCGGCACTCCGGTAAAGAGCATGTAGTAGATCGCTCCTACCGCGAGCATCGTAGACTGACCGATCGAGAATACCACGAACGAGGTCCATTCCCAGTCAGTGTAGAAGATGTAATCTCCTGCATTGATGGTCAGCAATGTGCTGTTGACGGCAACAACGACAATGAAAAGATAGTGCGTTGTACGTCTAAGCCAGACCATTATTCACCTAGACAATAGGGTGGTATATAAAATTTTATACAGACGGCCAGCATTGGCTTGAATTCAGCAAATGTCCGAAATCCTTTTCAGAAAAAGGATCAGCCTTAGCAGATCAATGTCGATTAAAAGAACCTGGACAATAATAAAAAGAGGAAAAGTAGAGCCTAAGCTCTTACTGGTTTCTCGCCGGCGACTTTCATAATCCAGAAGAAACCGAGTGCCTCAATTACGGTCAGGACGGACAGTGCGTACATTCCACTAGGCAGTGGATACGCCCACGGGTACACCGTAATTCCAACGTAGATTCCGCCAGCAGTTGCCGCCCAGCATAGAGCAAAACCCAAGATGTAAACGCCCTTCATGTTCTCGACCCTTCGGCCGATCATGCGTTCAATGTCATCTCGGCTTTCGCTGCCACCGCCGCCACCGCTGGGCCTTCGACCACCGCTTCCGTATCCCTTTGGTAAAGTCATTTGCTATAGAATCAAAAGATGCCTTTTTAAATTTTGCTATCGGTGCGGAGGCAAAAGTCGAACCGGGCTGGGAATGGGCTAGGCTGCGCCCCTTCCCCTACCCGGAAGGCCTTGCAGACCGGTAAACCTGCCAAGAACCACTACGATTGTCACAACGAGTGCAAGAACAAAGACAACATTCAGAGGGAACTCTGGCACGACGACCATGTCAAAGTCTGCTTTCTCAATTATGATGCCTGTATCTAGATTTGCCACCGAGTTGATGGTCACTCTGACTTTTGCCGGACCAGAGTTTGAGAATGTTAAGGTGTTTTTACCGACACCGGACTGATCCGTGATTTGATTTTTTAGCTCTTGTGTGATATTGCCGTTGCCATCTATGGCGGCCAAGTTATAGCTTACCTGCTGGAGCGGTGTCCCTCTGCTGTCAGCAAAGGTGACCGAGTATGTGATGTTCTTTCCCGCTTCAATTGTCTGTGGTTCCCAGTTTATGGTAATTTTGTAATTCCCGCTTGGCGTATCCGCTGTCAGGGGTGGCGTCGGTGGTTGGAGGGCTTGATTGGGCGGCTGCGGCGGGCCTGTTCCGGTTCCAAGCAGGTTAAACTTGAATTGGGTTTCAGGAACTCCGCCGTTCGTTGTATCTGCGAACAAGGTCGCTTGAATCGGGTAAGGAAAGTTCTGATTGATGAAGAAGGTGCTGTCGCTTTGACCCTTGTGACTCAGAAATTCCGTAGTATCATAACTTGTACCATTTACAGTCAAGGTCCTGGTTCCGGCGCGGTTGAGCGGACTAACGCCGATTCCTCCTAATCCTCCCCACGTGATAGCTGAGAGAGATTTCGGCTGCGATTGGGGGCTGTTGCCCTGAATCCAGGGAAGCGAGAGGGTGTATGCATTCACGTATGGCTGCATTTCAGAGGGGACCGCGGTCTGGTTACCGTTTAGAGGCGCAAGATTTGAGCCCAAAAGCAGCGTCCCTTTCAGAACCCTTCCCTGATCAACCACAAAAGCAGGGGCGTGCCAGTAACCGTTACTGTCCTGATTCTGAAAGTAGATTGTCATTTGGAATGGCCGCCCATTGTTTGTTTCAAATTGTTGGATTTGGTATGTGACGTACATGTTTGGATTGGCTCCCTGTCCTACGTACCACGTGTCAGCAGCGAAGGCCTGCGAGCTGAGGAGGATCGGGCTTGCTCCAAAACCGAGCAGTACTGTGAGAGCTAGTAGGATGCGAGTCCTAGAAACCATTTCGGGGCCTCAGGGAGCCGGCCAGTCCGGTCCTGCTTACCACCACGACGAGTGCCACGACTGTTCCAAGGACCAGAACTACGTTGAGGGGAAACTCGGGTACTACGAGTATACCGAATTTCGCCGACTCGACGAATTCTCCTGTGGGAACGCCTGCAACTCCGTTAATGACCACTTTGACGGAGGCGGCGCCTGACTGATTAAACGTCACTTGCTGGGTTGCAGTGCCGTCAGGCTTTGAATTTTGGTCGAGCCTCTGGACAATGTTGTTCCCCTTGTCGTCCTGCACATAGAATGCATAATTTACCTGTCCGAGAGCATTACCGGCAATGTCAGTAAATTGAATTGAAAATATAGTAGGGCCTCCGGACTGAATGTCTGCGGGATTCCAGTCAAGCACAACTTTGTAATTACCCGCATCAGTCGTAAGTTGCAATGGGGGTTTTGGCGCTTCAAGGACGGACTTTGGCGGAGTCGGTTTGCCTGTTCCCATGTCAAGTAGCTCGTATGCAAATTGAATGGGTGGCTGTCCTGAGCTGACATCCGCGTAGGCCGTTGCTTTGACCGGGAAAGGAAGATCCTTGTTGACCCAGATAATACTATCATGCTGGCCTCTGTGGTTGACTAGTTTGGTTGTTTGAAAGGTTCCTGCCTGAACGGTCACCGTCTCAGAACCGGCAGGATCAAGGGTTCCACACCCGATACATGCTATCTTGCCCCAGCTTATCGCGGATAGCGACTGCGGGTTGCTTTGAGGGGAAAAGGCGCTAAGCCACTGAAGCGATCTCTGATACGCGCCGAGATACACGTTCATATCTGCTGGGATGCTGTCACTGTTGCCCTTCAAAACAGCAAGATTAGAGCCCAACCTTAAAGTTGCATTTACCACTTTGCCTTGGTCTATGATGTAGGTAGGCGCAGTCCATATGCCATTATTCAGGCTTTGGAAATAGATGACGATCTCAAATGGCCTATCCTGATTGGTGTCGTATTCTTGCACGGTGTACTTCACATAAGTGTCAGGCTTGGCACCTTGGCCAACATACCAAGTGTCTGCGGCTGATGCGGTCCTGCTAAGAAGTGTAGAGGATGCTAACACCCCAAGCAGCAATGACATAACTGCAAAGGCAAGAACTCTGGAAGCCATTACAAAGGTACACCACCGGGGCGCATATAATAGTTATTTTTTCAAATCTGGCATCGACTGGATAAACAATTAAGTAATCCTGACGCAAATTTGGAGTGGATGTGCAACTGTGCCAAGGTTACTTTTTATGAAATTGAGTTCAAGCTGGTTGGCATGAAGGCGGTGCCAACCCACAAGAACTGCGGTGGTTATCTGAACGATGATCAATTTGGACAGTTTGAAAAAGAGCTCAACAAGTACTGGGGATTTGAAGAAAAAGCCTTCTAATTTGCTTGCCACTCGCAGTGCAGTTTAAATTCAATCAGCTTCCTAGCAGGCAGGCTACGTCAACTTTATAAATACCGGTACTAATTGCGATTTAGGTGGTTTTGGATGACCAAAATGCTAAGTGTAAATATTGATACGTCGGGCGTAGACCAGAGCGAGGCAAAGGACTGGGTTAACGAACTCGCAAACGTGTATGCGGACATGCAGATCTCTGATGTGAACGTTTCCGGAAGCAAGATATCGTTCAAGGCAGGCTTTTCGGGAATGGAAGACACCGAACCCGATGACGTAAAGATGAAGATCGAAGAATATCTTACAATGAACGAGGCCTTCCAAGCGAAAAATATCAACGTCCGCTAGGCCGCTCCAGTTTTTTATTCAAGCTTTTTTTATTCTTTGCAAGAATCGCTTATTACAAATCATGTTTGATTGTTACTAGACCTAAAATAGATTGTTCGTCGTTTGGCTTCGAATGACTTGTAAAGGTATATGTATACGCCACAAGGCCCAAAAGCCGGTTGGCTCAGGCAGGTATGCTAGTGGTCAAAAGCGCTGCCAGATATGCGAGATATTCATAAAGTGGGATGGCCTATGGTGC
>JBDUUL010000023.1 GCA_039938515.1 Nitrososphaera sp.
ACAAACTGTCATATTTGTTATAAAAATTGTAAAAGCTACCAAGTTGGTAAGCGGCATAAGTAAAGTTCTGTCTAACAAAAGCAATTCGGAGCCCTTTTGGTTGGGGCTGGGGCGGCTGGATTATCGCGCCGGTTTCGTTAGAACTACTCTTTCCAGTCATGTTTGTTTTGACAGGTGAGCTGGATGTCATAGTTGTCTGCCGGACTCCTGCATTGACCATAAGCGCTGCGGCAATTACAACGGCAGCCAAAATGCCTATGACTAGTGTCTTTTGCCTAGACATTCTAGTAACCGCGATTAGTAGCAATGGCTCCCATTATAAGTTGTCAAAACGAGACTACACACCATAAATCACTAGTAAAGACCAGCCTTCGGCTATGAGCGTGAGACTCACCTCGTCAGCAGGTTTGGTAGCTAGCTACGCGGAAGAGGCTAGTTATCGAATAGCTATTTGCTTTTTGCCACCGTCGCACTTGGCACTCATTGTGGAGCAACGCGCGTCTACAGTAGACTTGCGGAGCAAGCTGTAAGGACCTTCGCGGAATCCCTGTGACCACTGCGGGGATGAGCATTTCATGCCTTAGAGCGGGAGGATGTTTACGTTACTGAAAGTCACCTGCGAATCCTCTGCATAAAGTCCGATGGTCCCACTGTTGTACGTCGATGAATCGTAATAGTTAAACACTGTTACACCGTTGACCTGAATGACCACATGGCTTCCTCGCACATAAATGTCCCAGTGCATTCCTCCGCCTATCGTGGCCTTTGGACTTGTTGACGTATACAAGATTTTCTGGTCTGTCGGGTTGACACCTCCGTCGTACTTGCCGGTTTCAGAACCATCGGTCTTTACGAGAAAGTACTTGAAGTGCGTGTTGTCATTGTAATGCCAGAATATCCAGGCTACCTCCCAGTTGTTTGGAGGGCTGTTGAGCCGTGTTTGCTTGTTTGTACTAACGTCAAGCGACAGTTCAAAATTCTTGAATGTTTGCGTCGAAAGTGTGAGCGCTGATTGGGAATTAGAGCTAGTAGTTACGGGGCTGGTATTCTCATAGAATACATTTTTCCCTCCATATTGAGCGGCGCCAAACGATCCCGCGCCATTCCAGACTCCATACCACTTGCCATTTGGACTTGTGTACGTTGGTGTTAGCGTATATGTAGATGAGAAGTTATCGTAGAGGGAATAGAAGACATAGACTTCAGACCAATTCTGGTTGCCCGCATTGTCAGTGACTCTAGCTAAAACCTTGTATGCCCCCAGCTCCACAGTACTCAAATCAAAAGTAATACTCCAGGTAGACCAGTCACCCGCAGACTTTGGGGTGGCAAGGCGATATGCACTTTGATTGAGCCGGACCTCTACGCGACTTACACCGCTTCCAGAATCATTTGCCGTCCCTTTGACAACCAGCGTGGCACCCATTAGTTGGACCCCGGCCACCGGACTGGTGATCGATATATTTGGAAGAAGGATATCGGCCGCTTGCGTTATTGCCGCGGCCCTGTTGATAGCGGTCGAAGGAGTGCCAAACGGCGCAACAAGGGCCACCAGAAGAAGTACAGACAATATTAGGTAAGATTTTTTCATTTTTCAGACAGTCGAATTCATGTTATATAGTGATTGATGAGCGCTTGACGGTAAACGATAGAATTGCCATAAATTCTGGGACTTGTAGAATTTCAGCTCTCGGTTTCCGGAGAGAAGATAGACTGGAATCGGTAGTAATTTTCGGGAAGAGTCTGCTACAGAAGCGAATTAAATAAAACGATAATGGATGGCGAATTTCAGTTTGACATCCAGAGTCCAGATAAGTGGTGATCGTATCGTAAATTCCTTTTACTTAGGGATCCCGTATCTGACTCGCGCAACAGTCTCAGGAGCCGGCATCTCACAATCTAGTTGAAATGCCCGCAAGTGCGGCTAGCTCGTTGTAGTCAGCGGCGACCTTGTCAACGTAAGACTGGCCCCTAGAATTATACGCTCCGCAGCCAAGTACTGAATCTGAGCCCGAATTATAGCTTGACAGCGCCATTTCCTCATACTGGGTCGCGGTGCATCCTCCGAAATTCGCCTTCATGTTAGTGTACTCTGTCATCATTGAGGCAGTGGCGAAATCTATGTTCTTGTTTGGGTTGTAGATAGAATTCGACCATAGAGACGAAGTTGTATCCTTTACAAGATTTGGATGGCCGTTTGAGAGGAGCAATCCAGCGCTGCTAAAGTCATATACGTTGCACGCGGGTGTGATTTGCATCAATCCGTAGGAGTGTCCCTCGGAAGTTGCCCAGCCCGAAGGAAGGCTGCAGGGTATGTCTGTCGAAGCGTCAAATTCTATAAAGTCAGATTCGAGATACATCTGTGCCTTAATTAACATGGGATCGGGAAATCCGTACTTCTGGACAGATGTAAGGATATTGGAGTCATATGCATCATAGTATGAATTACCAGTGGTGATGGCGCCGGTGTTTGTGCCTAACCCCATCAGGGTCACGGCGTCCCAGGACTGCACTCCAGCGGTGTCTGTCACCCGGGCAGTTAATGCGTGGCTGCCGATTGGCAGGTTGTAGTTTATGCTCCACGTAGACCAGTCGCCAGGCGCCTTTGGAGTAGCAAGTTTGTAACTGCTGATATCTCCATCAATTTTCACTTCAACCTTGGAAAGGGCTGCAGATCCTGCCGTCGCGCTGCCGGCAAGTTTTACGGTGCCTGCTGTAAACTGAAAGCCATCTGAAGGCGAAGTTATAGTGACGCTAGGCAAGGCAGAATTTCCAAAAATTTGGATTTCGGTTATTGATGCCCAGTCATCAGTTGTGGTCCCAAGACCAGTTATGCGGACGTATTGTGTATTGACAACGGAAGCGACATTGTAAGTTTCAAGGGCAGTTGAAGAACCGCTGCTCCAGCCACTATAGCCGGTTGTAAGCGCACTTCCGTCTTTAGATAGCCCTACTGTAAAGTGAGTCGAGCGCAAATTGCCCTTGTACCATGCGACCTTTACCTGACACACTGTGACAGGTGATTTGAGCTGAAGCTGGATCCAGGAACCTATGCCTTCGTTGGACCAACGCGTCGCTAGGTTCCCATCTATTGAATTCTGTGGCGTGTTTGGATATCCGTATCCGCTGGCCGTTACACTTGCAATTGGTTGCGCGGCGCAGGAACTGGCTGCTGCTTCAAGAGTGCGGTTTGGGATAATACCAACAGCTAGAACGCAAGCAACGGATAGCCCAAGGACCGCCAACTTTAGATAACGCGATGATCGTTCGGCAGCTGGAAAGCTAGAAATCTTTTCTATGAGATTATTCATAGGTCGTTACTAAATGGATCATATAAAAGCGTTGAGTAATGAGATATCAGCAATCACAATTGTAAAAGTTCTCCGCGATGCTGCCGTTAACTGGCTAGAGATCACGCTTGTGAAATGACCAGTCCACGGTTGAGCGACACTGGTCTTGCAACCTGGTTTTCTGCAAACCGAGCATCGAATTCTAATACGTGGAATCTATCGCAGCCAAGGGACCCGTTTGCGGGTCTTGAAAAGTTGCAAATTCGATCAATTGTTAGCAATTATCGCGCCAGTAGCTGCGATTGACCTTGTCGGGGTGAAAGCCCGGTCAAATAGGGTTGCGACGAACCTGCCAAGCAGGTATGCCAGCTCGAGCCTCTCATTTGTGACTGCAATCTTTTCATCCTCAGGAATTTCTTTGATATCTTTATCCAATCTGGAATTTTCCATGATTTCCTTAGTTTCGGGATCCTGTATGAAAGATTTTAACTCCGTAATTACTAATCGAAGGACTTCGGGCTCGTTAATCTGGTCTTCAAATCGCGCCATAATGACCTGCATATTTGCTTTATTTGACTGGCGCAGCTCAGCCTCAACCTTACGCTCAACTGCGATCTGTTCTTGGACGTTGGCCAGCCCCTGTCTTGCGATATTCTCTTGTTCTTTCAGGTCAACGACTTCATGCTTGATCCTATCTGCTTTGTTTTCAAGAGCACCAACGTCGAACTCGAGCTCTTTCTCACGCCTCTCGTACTGCTCAACCTTGCTTGCTTTGAATGCGATCTCGCGGTCAAGTGCCTCATCTTGCTTGGTCTTCTCCTCAAGTTTCTGGTCAGTGTAATCGACTAGTTTGACATTCGCTATCGTTTTTGCAGCAAGTGAAGGTATCATTTTTGCCTCCTTCAATTTTTGATCAATAGCATATAGCGAATGAATATCTACGTCATCAGATTCATACAGTTTTGCCAGGGCATATCTCTCAGATATAGTCAGATAATCGGCTTTAATTGCCCCCAATTCTGCTGCAGATAGGCCCAGTTCAGTTGCAATTTGCATGTCAGTCCTCTTCATTTCAATTAGGCGATAGACTTTTGACCTTAATTCCCTTAGCTCATCGTTGGGAGTCTTGCGCGGATCACTGTCAAACTTGCCTACACCATTTTTTCGGGGGCTCAACGATTTGGCGTTTTCCTTAGACTCCGGGCTCGTGTTCAGATACTTTTGATTACCCGCGTTATCCGCTACTACTTTTGCGTTACTTGACGCAGCCACACGATCATTGCCGTTCTGTCCAAAATTCTTCACATTGTAACGAGCCTTATACACTACTTCGCGTGGCACCTGGTATCTATCTGAAATTTCAGAAACAGAAGCGCCCGCTTTGATCATTTCGTACATCCCCTGTTTCGTGTCATCGGGAATATTTTTTCTTGTCACGTTCAAGCGCACAAATTAAACATTTTATAAATTTGACTAAAAAAGCTGTCTTTAGTCTAGCTTTTTTACTATATTCTTGTGAGCACTAATAAGCATCTAAAAAGGCAAATTACAGGACTATTACTGCTGAAAATTTGAAATGTGAAGCAACCCCGTAAAACGTAGATTTTATGCGGCGATGAACATGCCATGCCTTGATGGAATCTTCCTTCCAAGTAGGGCCTCTAAAGTCGGGCAACTTCTTCCACCGGGAAGTACAAGTTAAGGTTCTCCAGAATATTCCTTCCACAAGTAATCTTCCAACGGGAAGACGAGAAATAACTGGAAGGGCATAACTAACTCGAAAAGCTTCCATTGGTTGGAATGCAGGACGAGAATTGAAATCTAAAAAGACAAAATCAGATGTAGCAAGAGCCCCGGGCCCGAACATGACAAGATGAAATAGTGCCGCGGTATCCTCCTATTATTGGTAGAACCACTTTTGTAACAACACAACCGCTGTCTGAAAATGAACTGCCTTAGGGCCATGCATCTTGCTATTGGCAAGGCGTTCCAGCTGCCAGCTGTATATGCATCCACTTCGATTAGCCGGTATGCCCCGCCATACTTTCTTGCCATGCCAGTTCTCCACACAGTTTTGCGGCCTTGACAGCCCGCCCTGCGCCAAGCCCATAGCACTATTACCCGTGGTCCTATCGAAAATACAGCGTGTTCTCTAGCAGAAGAAGGGGTCTGCTACCCTGCTGTATTGAGCATGGGGGGCGGGGTAATACGCCGCAAACCCGCAAAACTGTGTGCAAAACCCTAGTCTTGGGTGATAGCATCACCCTTTCATTCTCATTGTATGTATACTAGCCATTAAAATCAGGCGAGTCTTTGACCGCTAAGGCCGGTCTGTGGACAAGACTGTAGGCTTGGCTGATACAATCACCTTCTTACATTGTATACAATAGCCATGATGGCAGCTGAAAGTCCAAGGTAGGCATAGGGCGTCGGCAGTCTGCAAAGGCCAGCAAAGTGTCACTTGGCACTTTGGTCGCTTTGGAAGGCCTAGGGCCATAGCCAGCGCTTCAAGGCCTAGGCCTTATGGTACACTAGTTGGGCTGCCAGTTAGGCAGTGGATCCACAATTGCATAGTGCTACAGATGCTTTTGGTTTCACAAAGTGAATTCCTACAGTTTTCCAGATGGCATCGCTTCCTGCTAAGCGCCATCCTCACAACCGGAGCTATTGGAAGATCATATTCTTGTATGATCCAAAGGTACTCAGGAATGGAAGATCTTCCCAACCACTAACGCAAGAATGGAAGATTCTTCCGTAGAGAATTATGGAAGATCAAGAAGTGAAACAGCAAATCTATTCCGAGATCTTCCTGGAAGATACCGATTTCTTGTCAATAATACGGGATCGAATATTTGTCAAGAGTGTAAGGAAGGTAGAATATGTGACATTTTATCTGGAAAAAGCCCGAGATGTAATGTGAAATCCTAGACTATCAGTTAGTCCTACTTTATCGCGAAGAGCGCTAGAAAGCGAGGACATACAGACTTTCCTTACTGCAAAGCAAGATAGCATAGTAAGAGTTTTTCAAACTGATTCTGCCAAGTCCGGATTACAAATCCATAAGGTTCAATCAAGCATTCGCTGGAGGCAAGAGTGAATTGAGGAACCACTCTTGAAGAACGGGGACTTTTTGTTTGTCGAGTTTGAGCATTATTCTGACGCACCCAAAAGACCATCCAAAATTCAGATGTTCTATGCGAAGGACCTAGAACGCCCTTTAACAATGCATTTAACATAACCGCGCTTTAACGCCGACATGAAAAGTTCCAAGACTCACAAGGTCTACGCTTTGGCAACAATTTCCGCATTAGTCGTTGCCTTCCTCGTTGCCGGCACGCTGGCATCGGGCAGCATTAGTAACGGGCTGACAGCAGCTGCCCAAACGCTGAACAGTACAACGTCTGGTACTGGTAGTGGCACTTCGTCAAACAGTTCTGCCACCTCTGGTTCTAATCTGACAAGTAGTACAAGTACGCCGGGCAATCAGGCCACGAGTAACTCTGGCGCTAATATGACGAGCACCAACTCAACTAACAGTAACGCAACCACTACCGCTTCTGCAAACACCACAACTTCAACCTCTGCAGCTAACGTTACCAGTATTATGGCTCAGAGAATGGTTGGTCAAATCTCAAGTGTACAACTTGACAATACCACTGGCAAGCCTGCATGGATTCAATCTGGCGTCTGGCTTCTGCGAGGCATAAAGAACAGTACCGGGGGACAGACAGAACAGCTGTATGCTCGATTTGAAATGATAAAGCCGGATGGCACAGCAATGCACAAGCACCTCGTATATGCATTTAAAATGGCAGGACAGCCAACCACAGGGTCGGATGGTTCAACGGTCCTGAACGGCACAGCTACAGTGACAATGCCGGGTGGACCGGTCAAGGATGTTCCAATAACTATCAAGATATTCAATCAAAAGCTGATTGGAATGTGGATAGGTCCTGACAAGGTAAACAACCACTTTGGCTCCGGTCCGGTGTATGGGACTGTGACAAAAGCATCCCTCGGCGTAGTGTCGGAGATGACAAACTCCACCCAGTCGTAGTCTCTACTGGGCAAGCCTTTTTTTCTTGCCCACGAACACGACAAATATCCCTTTCTGCATTTCGTGACCCGTAGTGATAATTTGCATCACTCGAAAAGTATTAGCAGGGTACTATAGGCGTGTAATCTCATAGCACCTCGCAGCGCTAGGCGGCCAAATCTTTATTTTTGGTTCAATCATTTGTCTGAGAAGATGCACGATAAACTTCTCAGGTCTTGCCTTGCAATTGTTGTGGTTTCAAGCCTGCTTTTCACATCAATTTTGTCAAATTCATTTGCCCAGGGTGTGGCGACCGTCAAATCGAGTCCGGTTACCATAAACAAGGCGCAGGTAACCACTGAGGTTTCGCTTGACCCGTCATATCTTCCGGCCAGTCCCTCCTCGACTAACACCATGACGGTGAGAACCTTCCAAACAGCTAGCGGCAATAACGCAAATACCACCATATCAAAGCTCAATTACAGGCTGCAGGTCATGCTGGGTAACGCCACGCTTCTTGATCAGAGGTTTGCTTCTGCGGACGGCATAATTGCCGCGAAGCTCATACTTGACTCGCAGATCAATGGTTGGCAAGTAAACGGTCAAACCCACTCACCAACAGACCAAATCCCTGTAAGCCAGTCCAACCCAGTGGAAATTCGAAGTAAAATACTATCAACTGGAGGTGCGTACCACTTCATAGTCACTCTTGAGAAGGGAAGCCAAGGCCTTGCCTTGAGCGATGATCAAAAGTTTGACATTTACATTAACGTGAGCCAAGAGTATGACTTTAACGGCGTCAAGACTTTGTCCGGACCGGCGGACTTTAAGATTAGGTCATTTAACGACCAGGTTACGGATTTAAAGTATCTCTCAAACAGCGAGAACAACAGCCTATCAATTGTGATGCCATTTGATTGGCGTTCGCAGTACGCTCAATCCACACAACTCGTGCACCTTGAAGTGGAATTCCCAAAGTCAGTGGCTGAGCTTCAGGCAAATAGCTATCAGGGCACCGTGAATGGAGTTGTCGTTCCCCAACGCTCGCTGCTAATAGACGACTTTAGTATCCCGCAGCTTAGAATTGTACATGTAGTGCTGTCAAGGCCAACACTTGACCTGCTCTCTGAGAGAATCAAGTCAGAGACGAACGTGCTGCACGTGGTGCTGACACCTCTAACAGGCAAGCCTAAGTTTCCTGTACAGATTCAGTCAACGCCTAGAGGCGACTATGTCTTTGAACTTTCCTGGGGACCTGCAATAATCCAGTCGGGTGTTCAAACCACGTTCTCTATGGACATGCTAGACCCGAAGACAGGCGATACAACAAACGCCAACTTTGACTTTGTACTTACCCAAAACGGGACGGAAGTATTCAAAACACCGCTCTCGTCAGGCCTCGGCCTTTACACTCAACAATATACATTTCCAAAAGAGGGCGTCTACAGGCTTGCAGCCTCCAACATAAACGGAGGAGGAGAAAGCGCAGGGCTTAACCTCATAGTGCAAAAGGGGAATGGAACATCCTCAAGTAGCTCCGGCACATCAGGAGGACAGCCGTCAGGATGTCTTATCGCCACAGCGGCCTTTGGCTCCGAACTCACTCCACAGGTCCAGTACCTCCGCAATTTTAGAGACCAGTTCGTAATGAAATCTGAAACTGGTGCGGCATTTATGAGCTCATTTAACTCTGTTTATTACTCGTTCAGCCCGCAGGTTGCCGACTATGAGCGGCAGCAACCTTGGATGCAGGCAAGCGTAAGGACGCTAGTCTATCCTTTGCTTGGAATTCTCACCCTTTCAGAAAAGGCGCACTATCTGCTGGGAGGTGAGGCAGGCACGATGGTCGCAGGTGCGCTGGCCAGTGCAATGATAGGCGCAGCATATCTGTGGCCTGCAGGAGCAGCCGTGGTCAAAATCTCCCAGAAGCGATGCCCTGCAAAATGGCTAGTATTAGCAGTCACCGTCGCCGCTGTCGCAATGGTAGTTTCGTGGTTGGCATACCCCGCAATGCTGTACATTACTACATCTGCTTTTGTGGTTGTAAGTGCAGCGGCATCCTCACTGGCAGCGGGACTGCTTGTCACATGGATTGCAACACGCAGACAAGCAGTACTTAAGAAAAAAGTGTAGGGGCAGAGCTCAGGTGAGAACCTTGTCGAGCGTTCCTTTTGACCTTGCGATCTTTATTTCCCGCGCAATGCGCCTGCCCATGCTCATGGGTTCGTCGTATAGCAGGCTTGAGTACGGCGAGCCGTCCACGTACAGATTCGTGCCGGCGACTATTCTTGCCGAGAACTCAAAAGTAGTGAATTTCCCCTCGCTGTCATAGACCCCTTCAAGGCAGAAAGGTCCCGGCATGCCCGGCGGCACCAGACGCTCCGCAGCGCTCACAAAGTTCTCACCCATCTTGTAGACTTCTTCAAGAAGCGACTCTCTGAGCACGAGAGGGAAATTTCCAATGACGTTGTACGACGGCTCAATTTGTACTCCCAGCTGCTGCTTTGCGGGGATCCTCCCGATGCCGTCGATGTCGGACTCATACCGCCTGTCCAGACCCAGCAGCTCAAGCTCACCGGTTACCGGAGAGTAGAAGTACTGCAGATAGACCGTGACACCGCGCACAAATTCCTGAATGTAGAGGTCCTGCTCGCCAGTAATCGCGCCCTGCTTTTCGAGCCTGCGTGCTCCCTCCTCAAAAGTTTCGCGGTTCCATGCAAGATAGTAGCCACGTCCGCCTGCCGCTCCGTGGAGTTTTACGATGCACAGACCGTCTATTTCATCCTTTGAAGCGATTGAGCGCGGCGTGCGAAGACCAGCCTCAACCATCAACTTCTCCTTCATGGCCCTGTCAGCCTCCCAGCGCAGGATCCACTTGTTGCCAAAAATCGGCGTCTTTATTCCCTCTATCTCGTCCATTGCCAGCTGCGAGATTAGAGTGCCGTGGGGAATTAGTACCGCGTGAGCTTTTTCCAACCTAGCGTTTATCTGTTCGTCCCGAAACGCGTCTGAGAGAGATCCAACCTCCAAAATCTCATCGATAAAACCAAATCGGCGGTAAAGTCCAAGTCGTCTGGACTCGGAGATAAGCATTGTTTTGAAGCCCTCGTCCTTGGCGCCTTTGAGCACCTGAAGCGCGCAGTGTGAACCGAGCGTAGCGATGCACTGCCCTCGAGCGTCTTTTTGTGAAAACGATCTGGCCTTTCTCTTTTTGGCAGACGATGCCTGCGACTTTTTTCGCGCCATTCTCCTACTACATGACTGGTCAATATGCCGATTTTAAAATCCTATCATCCCACCCCTTTGCTATTTATTGTCAGCAGCCAGAGAAATGGTCGATTGGAGCAGAGAATTGCGCATACTGCAGAACATGCTTTTATTGGCAGTCTTCAGCGAGTGCTTGGCCAAACCCTTCAGGTGAGAAAGGTAGAGCACAAACCAGACGGGGTAACGACTGCGCATATTGTAATTCCGAGCCTAGAACTTGACAAAGTTGTAGAGGCTGAAAGAATTACAAATTCTGTCATTTTGGAAGGCAGAGCGGTAACTACTCGAGTCTACGACTCACTTGAAGAGGCAAGAGCGGCTAATCCGGGGCTTCGGGCCAACGAGGACAGAATTTCAGGGAGCGTCAGGGTGGTGCGTATCGAAGGGCATGACGTAGCGGCATGTAACATGAACCATGCCAATAATCTGACAGAATGTGATTTCTTTCTCGTCAGCCGGATCTCGAAGAGCGGTAGCGAATTTGAAGTCGATTTTGTGATAGGAAAGGAGGCCCGTGATGCGGCAATAGAGATTTCTGCCAAATTTCATTGGATTTGTAGAGATCTTGGCGCCAGCCCAAATACTATTGAACCCACGACAAAAAAGATAAAGTCCGAGCTGGAAGCCTGCAAATCAAGGCTAAACTCCATATCGACAATAAGCTTGGAAGAGATTCCAATGAAAATTTTGGGCCAAGGTACTGGTGAAAAAGTTGAGGCATACTGCACACTAGTCTCTCATCTCAGCGATGACAGAATAATCGAGTTTGCGGGAGAAAAGATTAGCTCCAAAGGTAGTCCTACGCTGGTATGCATTGCAAACGAAAGCGGTGACAGTGCAAGAATTGTACTGGCCATCAGTGAACGTGTATCTGACAAAGTCAATCTGAACCAGCTGTTTAGACAGCACTCTGCCGGTTCCGGCAAGGGCGGCGGTCGGCCCCACTTTGTCACAGGGATTATACCAAGCGAGGGCGTGCAGTCATTTCTAGATGCGATTTTGCGTGAATTTGCCGCCGGCCTGCCCGTGAGGGTAGGTTAATAACCTCTCAGATATCATCACGCTCCAATTTCATTGAGCGGTTTGCTGTCAGAACAGGACCTTGGACACTGGAGGAGAACCCATTACTCCTCAGAGATAAATCCCTCAGTCGCCGAGCAGGCTGCAACTGAGGTCGTAGTTATGGGCTGGGTTTCAAGCGTTCGGGACCACGGCAACATCAGGTTCGTCATTTTGAAAGACAGCCTTGGCGAAATACAGATAACCGCCAAGAGGGGCGACGTTGGAGGCGAACTATTTGCACTTTTCAAGGAAATTAAGGAGCACAGCTCCATCGGCGTCAAGGGCAAACTCAGAATCCAGGAGAAGGCTCCAAACGGCGTCGAGGTTATTCCCACTGAGCTTAGGGCGTTTTCCATTGCAAGAAAAGCAGCTCCTTTTATGGTTCAGGGCAAGACGTCTCAGGTTGGCATTGACACCCGGCTTGACCTGAGGGCGGTCGACCTGCGCAGAACTTACCTTGGATGCGTTTTTCGCATACGGCAGACTGTAATAAACACGATAAGGGAGCTGCTGGCCAGACAGCGGTTTGTTGAAGTCAGCACGCCTAAAATGATTGCCACCGCCACAGAGGGAGGCGCGGCGCTCTTTCCGATCTTTTACTACAACAGGGAAGCATACCTTGCGCAGAGCCCGCAGTTGTACAAGGAACAGCTCACCATGGCCTTTGAGAGCGTCTTTGAGATAGGCCCGATTTTCAGGGCAGAGCCTTCGAGGACTAACAGGCACCTTTCGGAGGCAACCTCAATTGACGTTGAAAGGGCGTTTGTCGACTATAACGACGTGATGGCGCTGCTAGAGCGGATGATAACCGCAATAGTCGAGTCTGTCAAGGAAAAGAACTCGGAGGATATCAGATTCATGGAGCTCCAGCTGCCAAGAGTCGAGCTTCCATTCCCCAGGTACTCGTATTCTGATCTTATTGAAAAACTGCAGGAGAGCGGCGAGCGCATAAAGTGGGGAGATGACATTTCGCCCGCGTCCATGAAGAACCTCCAAGACGAGCGATTGTCAGGATTTTACTTTATCGTGGACTGGCCCACCTCGACAAAGCCGTTTTATGTCAAGCCTCGCGTTGCCGACGAAGGAAGGACCTGTGAATCCTTTGACCTGATGTACGGCCCGCTTGAACTATCTTCAGGCAGTACGAGGATTAACTCACGCGACATGCTTGTAGAGCGGATGTCAAAGCAGGGCATGAAGATTGATGCGTTCGACTACCACCTCCGGGTTTTCGATTACGGGGTGCCCCCGCACGCAGGGTTCGGCCTTGGGCTTGAAAGGCTGCTTATGGTAATAGCAAAAATAGAGAACATCAGGGACGCGACTTTTTATCCAAGAGACATCGACAGGCTCGCACCTTAGGTGATGAAGAGATCCATGGTTACAAAGGACGAACTCAAGCATCTTGGATGGCTGTCGCGCATCGAGCTTTCTGACGCGGAGCTCGAAACCTATGCTACCCAGATAGAGCAGGTCATTCAGTATTTGGACACCCTCGATGCCCTGAAACTTGATGGGGCCGACACATCCACGGGCATTTCAGGAACGATACAGTACAGCGACCTGCGAACCGACAAGAATGAGGAATTCGGCCCCTGCCCGCTTGGGACAAAATACCGCAAGGACGGGTACGTTGTCGGTCCCAGGATGGCTTGAAAATGTCGGGCAGCAGACGCCTGTATGCCCTTGGGGTGCACGATGTCGCGTCGGGTGTAGCAAGCCGCGAATTTTCAGCAGAAGAGTATATCAGCCAGATCCTTGAGAGGATTCAGCTCGTCGAACCCAAGATAAACGCGCTAATCACAGTCAGCGGAAAAGAAGCGCTCGAGTCGGCAAGGGCACTTGACAAGAAAATACGAGACGGGGCCCGAGGCGGACCTCTGGCAGGCGTGGCTGTTAGCATAAAGGACAATATCTGCACAAAAGGTATCAGGACAACCTGTTCCTCAAAGATGCTCGATTCGTTTATTCCCCCCTACAGCGCCACGGCGGTCGAAAAGCTCGAGGAAGCGGGGGCGATTGTGATTGGAAAGGCAAACCTCGACGAGTTTGCAATGGGCTCTACAACAGAGTTTAGCAGGCATGGCCCAAGCCGAAACCCGTGGGACATCAGCAGGGTGCCAGGCGGCTCTTCTGGCGGGAGCGCTGCCAGTGTTGCGGCACTAGAATGCGCAGCGTCGCTGGGCTCTGACACTGGAGGCTCCGTAAGGTGTCCTGCTAGTTTTTGCTCTGTAGTCGGCATGAAGCCCACTTATGGGGTAGTCAGCAGATACGGTCTGATATCGTATGCAAACAGCCTTGAGCAAATAGGCCCGTTTGCCAGAAGCGTCTCCGACGTTTCGGCAGTGTTTGATGTTATTTGCGGCACTGACGAAAAGGACCAGACGACCATAGAAGGCAAAGTGGCTTCGGGCGGGGATTCCGCTACTGCCGAGAGCAAACTGCGCGTCGGGCTTGTCAAAGAATTTATCGAAGGCGCGGACGAAAGCGTTGCCAAGATAATATACACTGCATATGACTCATTTGCAGAGACTGGTTCAAGATGCTCTGAGGTCTCTTTAGAGTCTGCCAAATACACTCTTGCCTCATACTATACCATCGCAATGGCCGAGGCCAGCAGCAACCTCGCTCGCTTTGACAACCTCAGGTACGGCTATGACCTGAACCCCGAGGGTTTTGAGTGGAACTCGTACATTGCCAAGGCAAGAAGCGAGTTTGGCTCCGAGGTCAAGCGCAGGATTATCCTGGGCTCTTACGTGCTCTCGTCGGGCTATTACGGGCGCTATTATGTCAAGGCGCAGCGGGTGCGGAACCTGCTGCGCGCAGAACTTGCGTCGCTCTTCAAGCAACATGACATCCTGATTGGACCGACGATGCCGATTTTGCCGTTCAAAGCAGGGGAGAAGATTGACGACCCTCTGAAAATGTACCTTGTGGACGTTGACACGGTGGTCGCCAACCTTGCTGGGACTCCAGCGGTATCCGTGCCAGCAGGATTTGTCGCCGGCCTCCCCGTTGGCCTGCAGATAATTGCCGCTCACGGTTGCGAAAAGACAATGCTCGATGCCGCCATGCAATTTGAGTCAAGGCATGCCCACGACATTCCAAGGAGCCCGGAAATCTAATGTCTGCACTACAGGCCAAGATTGGACTTGAGATACACTGCCAGCTAACTGGCCTCGCAAGCAAGCTCTTCTGTCCCTGCAGCTGCAGCTACAGGGCCAAGGAACCAAACTCAAATACCTGTCCTGTTTGCTGCGGCCTGCCCGGCTCCCTTCCAAGGCTCAACAGGCGCGCAGTCGAGCTCGCAGGGATGGCCTGCGTCGCGCTTGGCTGTAAAGTGCCCGAGTCGATCTGGTTTTACCGCAAGAATTACTTTTACCCAGACCTTCCCAAGAATTTCCAGCTCACCCAATACAATGCCTACGGTGTCAGCAGCATCGGCTATGACGGCGAGGTTGCGTACGGTTCCGCGGGCAGGAAGGTAAGACTAAGGAGAGTACAGCTTGAGGAAGACCCGGGCAGGCTTGTTTACGAGGCAGGTAGCATGGAAAAGAGCCACTATGCGCTCATTGACTACAACAGGGCGGGAGTTGCCCTGATTGAGATTGTCACGGAGCCGGATTTTTCCGACCCAAAGGAAACCCGGCTATTTCTGGACAAAATAGCATCTACCGTCGAGCATCTTGGTATTTGCGACACCACTCTTGAAGGCGCGGTGCGTTGCGACGCCAATGTGTCTATCGCCGGCGGAAACCGCGTCGAAATCAAGAACGTCAGCTCGTTTGCGGACGTAAAAAAGGCGCTCGAGTTTGAAATCGCCAGGCAGCGGACCATGGTAGCCCGTGGAATCGAAGTCGAGGCAGAGACAAGGCACTGGGATGATACCCGCAAGGTCACCAAGGCATCAAGGTCAAAGGAAGAGGAGCAGGACTACAGGTACTTCCCCGAGCCGGACATCCCGGCAGTGGCGCTTGGAAGCGGTTTTGTTGCGTCCATCCGGACCTCGATGCCGGAGCTTCCCGATGCAAGGAAGCAGAGGTTCATTTCCGAGCTCGGCCTTTCCGAGCACGTCTCGCAGGTCCTGATTGAGAGAAAAGAGCTCGCGGACTACTTTGAGCTGGCGGTAAGGGAATATCCGTCTGGACCAAAGGAAATCGCAAACTGGATAGTCACCGACCTCATGGGCTTTGTCGACGATAAGGCGGTAGGAGAGAATCCAGAAGGAGACTCGGGAATGTCATTTGCCACCATCAAGGCGCGCCCGGAGCACATCGCAGACCTTGCCAAGCTCGTTTCCGGCAATACAGTAAACAGGGCGACTGCGAAGCAGATTCTCGCCCAGGTGGTCAAGACGGGCGAAATGCCTTCTGCACTTGCCAAAAAAATGCAGGCTGGCAAAATTGACAACAAAGACGAACTGGAGAAGGCTATTGACTCTGTGTTTGCCGCCGAGGCAGCGGCTGTCCGTGACGCGTCAAAAAATCCCAACGCCTCCAACTACCTGCTTGGCAAGGTGATGCAGGCGACAAAGGGCAGGGCGGACCCGCGGACTGCTCTTGAAATAATCAGCAACAAGCTAAAGGCTATTGGCAGCTAGCTCTATTGCATGCACTCTGGAAGCTTGCCGGCGTGCTTTTCTGCGTACTCGCGGACAAGTCTTTCACTTTCGCTCTCAAAAGACTCGGTCAGCAAATACTTGAACCTCTTTGACTTGTTGCAGCAGGCGTCGTCAAGCAGCCTTCCAAGCTCGATACGAAGGTTGGAGGCTCCACCTATTTTGAGGATCTTCATACTGGCGTGAGAGATAAAGACGCCGGGAAGCTCCGGCACCTGCCCGATTTGCTCCCTGGTAAAGTCGAGCCACTGGGACCAATCATTTTCGCCCATCTTCGCCACCAGCCTTTTTTGCAACCCGTTCGAGCTCATCCACAACAATCGGCAAAAACGCCCCAACGTCAGTGACAATGCCTATAGCCTGCGTTGTGCCCCTGTCGAGGAGCTTGGTTACGACAGGCTGGCTTATGTCGACTGCCACCACCTTGACTGAGGCAGGAAGCATGTTGCCAACAGCTATCGAGTGGAGCATACTTGAGAGCATCAGAACCATTCTGGCCCCTTTTAACACCTGCTTGTATTTCCTCTGGGCTTCTACCACGTCCGTGACCACATCCGGCAGCGGGCCGTCATCACGCAGAGACCCTGCAAGAACAAAGGGGACGTTGTGGGCAATGCACTCGAAAATGACTCCGCGCTTGAGGATTTTCTGATCCACCATGGCCTTGAGCGAGCCGGCCTTGAACACCTCGTTTATGGCCTGCATGTGGTTGCGGTGCCCCCTGACTGCGAGTGTGCCGTCACTTACGTGCATGCCAAGTGAAGTCCCAAGCAGTGCGTTTTCAACGTCATGCACCGCGAGAGCGTTTCCTGCGAGCAAACCGTCAACATAACCCATCCGTATCATTCTAGCCAGCGCCTCGGAGGCACCCGAATGCACGACGACCGGCCCGGATACTACGATTATCTTGCCGCCTTGTCTCTTTGTTTCAACAATGTCACCGGCCACCTTGCGGGCTATTTGCTGTGTAGGGCGCTCACTTGAGCTGGTGCTGCTCATGAATTGAAAAATGTCGACTCCTTCCCTTGGCCTCTCCTGGGGAATGATCCTGACCCCCCTCTCACCCACGATAATTTTGTCGCCTTTCTTTATGTCCCTGACCATCCGGCACTCCGCCTTTTTTGCGCGCGTATCGACTACTATGCACTTGTCCATCATCATGTTATCAACGTCAATCCATTGATTGGCGTAAAAAATCTGGGTTGCGTTGTTAGTCGTGCTGTAAAAGTTGTCGGGCATGACCATGTCCTTGGAGGCTGCCTCAAGTTCCACCTGCTGGACAGAAATGGGCTGAGCCCCTTCCCTGAATGCTGACTCGAGGATCTCGTCAAGGTGCTGCTTGCTTTTTGCCTTTACCAGGAGCCGGGCGTAGCTTGCGTCACTTTTTCTAGTGCCCACCTTGAATTCAAGTACCTCAAAGTTTCCCTTCAGGTCCATGATGTTGTCAAATATTCTAGTAAGTATCATGGAATCAATCAGGTGTCCGCGTACCTCGATCTCCTGCTCAAAGCCCGACCCGGCCAAGTCAGGCAAAATGCAGCCAGCCAGTAAAATAAGTCTATTTCAGGTTAATGTACTGGACCATGGTTGGCAAGGTCAGACTGGAAGGAAAAGTTTGCCGAAATATTCAGCCATGTTTTGTTCGGACTTGAGCCTTGCGACTATCTCGTTTTTTGTGTCTTCCGTGAACCACTGGGCGAGGGACTTGGCAATTCCCTTACTGTCGCATATTGCAATCATGTAGCCGTTTGATTCCTTTGTCAGTGCGAACAGATTTTCCTCCCCTACAGGCTCCCACTGGTTGTCCCTGTTATCTTTGAGGGCCAGGGCGGGCATTGCGTGACCGGCGTACCTTGTCAAGAGTTCCTGCGCCGCCTTGACGCGTTTTTCGCCGACTTTAAGAGCTACGAAATACTGCATTATCCCGACTCTAGCCTTTTTCCCCTGCACGACTTAAAGACCTTAGTATTCCTGTCATGGGGTCTGTCGCAGAAGGACCGGCAACCGCGTCCAGCGCGGACCGGTGAAATTCCTCAAGTGCAAGCCTGTCGTACCCCTGCTTTTCATACTCTCTGGCTTGGAGTCCCATTTCGAGCTTGTCAATCCTATGCACAAAGCGGGCCAGCTCGGTCTTTGCCTCGGCATACTCATTCCAGATGGCAGCATACCTGGCCTTGAGCGGCTCTGGCAAAAGGGAAAGTATCTCGGTCATTGCCCTGTTTTCAGCAGCGGCCTTTTGAGGCTTGCTAACCTCGCCGGGCATCAGATCGCCAGTTACAGACTCTGGCAGGTCGTGCAATAGTATCATTCGCATGGCCTTCTCTGCGTCAAGACCTTGAAGGTCTGCAAGAACCATGCCGGCCATGCACATGCTGTACGAGTGGTCGGCAACGGATTCTGCCTCTTTTACATTCACCTTTGAAATCCAGCCTGAGCGCTTTACTGACTTTAGCGCGATCGCATGCTTGAAAAAACCTGCCAGACGTTCAGTTGTATTTTCGCTTTTATCCTGACTCTTTGCCTTGCTCACCATTTAGTCGAGTCGCCTTCAAGAAGGCCAGAACCCTGGTGGATTCTATCAATGTGTCTTGATAGTTCCTCGTTGTCCTTGAACCGCGAGCCGCAGTACGGGCATGTCGGTCCTTCGGTTTTGCTTTCAGCCATGAAGCAAGGCAGTGCTTGCCTGAATTAAAGCTGATCGAACCCAGACAAGGGCTCCTGACGAATTCCCGAATGAAGAAGCACTGGCCCGGAGCGTCGGCACCGAGTCAAAGGCAAATGCCAGGAGCGCCGTGATAACTGCCATTCCGGCTGTTATAAGAACCAGCAACATGACGTTCTTGAATTGGCCCATGCTCCGTTGTCAGTACACGCTTTGAAAACCAAGGATTTTAACATTAGTATGCTAAGGCAATTGCAGCAAGCATTTATTCGATAATGGTCGAATTACTACTTTCTCCAGGCGACATCTTTTACGCCCAGGCGTTTGTTTGTTATTCGAGCAGCCACGAACAAAAAGTCGGAGAGGCGGTTGAGGTAAACCACAACTTCAGGGTTTATCTTCTGGGCATTTGACAGTTGCACCGCACAGGTTTCGGCCCTTCGGGCAATGCTGCGGCATACATGCAGCGAGGCGGCCGGCGCGCTTCCGCCCGGCAGTATGAAGAATGTAATAGGCTTCAGCTCCGACTCGAACGCATCGATTTTGTTCTCAAGGTTTGTCGTCATTTGGCTGGACGTTCTCGGTAATGCGGCTGGCCCATCAGTGCTCTTGCCAGACAGAGGATCCGGGTTAGCGAGGTCTGACCCGACTACAAAAAGGTTGTTCTGGATCTCGACGAGGGCGGACGTCACATCGGAGAATACGCTTCCCAGTTGCGACAGGGATGCTATCGCGGCGCCGATATGCGAGTTTAATTCGTCTACCGCGCCATAGGCGATAATTCGCGGATCTGCCTTGCTGGTCCTCTGTCCTCCGATAAGGCCGGTCTCGCCCTTGTCGCCCGTCTTCGTGTATATCTTCAATAGCCTCAATGACAAGCGATTTGGCTGGTTAATTAAGACTACCAGTGCGGATACCATTGGATTAAAATACAGCCCTTATGGATAGCTGAGAGATGAGCAGGATCGCTGTGGTGGACGACGAGCCTGACATCACCGAGACTCTCAAGCGCGGGCTGCAGAGGAGCGGCTTTTCCGTTGAGACCTTTACTGACCCGGAATCGGCTCTCAAGAATTTCAAGCCGGGCATGTTTGACTTGATGATAATAGACATTAGAATGCCAAAACTAAACGGGTTCGACCTTTACCGCGAACTCCGCAAAAAAGATGGCAACGTCAAGGTGATATTTCTGACAGCGTTTGAAATCTATTATGACGAGTTTCGGAAGCTGTTTCCCACCATTGACGTTCGGTCATTTGTCAAAAAGCCTGTGTCGATTGCCAAGCTGGTAAGCGACGTTAACAGTTCCCTTGCGCAGGGAAGCTGACTGGCAGTCACAGATTGCAGCCGTTTGCACTAGGCCTCGAGTCTGCCCTTTACGAACTCTAGCAGCTCCGCCGCATCTCGAGCCTTCAGGCTGGTTCGGTTGCTCGTGATGTATTTTTCAAAGTCATCGAAGCCGGGAGCGAGGGACGGATGCTGCCTTCTCGCCTCGTCGAGAATATGCGAATAATTTCTATGCGGAAAGTAAATCCGTTTTGCCGTCCGGCCGATTGCGCGCATTGTCTTTTTGTCAATGACGCCCTTTTTCAGCGCCAGGATCAGGTTGTACCGTATGTCGACCATTGCCTCTGACAGCAGCCTGTGGTCGTTCTCGGTAAACGTCACTGCCACCTCGTCGTCGGCGTCCAGTCTCCCCGATTTGAAGAGCCTGAAAATCCGGCCAATCCCAAGCATCCCGAATTTTTCAAGCTCTACCGCGCGCAGAGCTCCAAGGCTGGCGGCACCGGCAAGGACGGTATTTGGCTGGACTGCAAGCTGGTAGACTTCGATTGGAGTCGGAGGGTAATCAAGGAGAAACACTCCGTCTACAAGTCCCACCACCACTTCCTCCTCTCTTGAGGCGCGCCGTGCGGCAGACAACGCAAGAAGGTCGCCCTTCCTTGCTGGCGGCCTGTACTCGGCATCCGGTAGCAACTTGCGCGCCTGTTCGTGGCCCAGGCTGGGCCCGAGGAATATTATCGCCCTGCGTTTTGCCATTTTCTAAAGCACGCCCTTGCGCGATTTCCCATCACAGATTTGGTAATCTTGAAAGTTTCAAGGCCGGGGACCAGCGCTCTTACTACTGGAATGCCGAGCTGCGGGTTTGTGAGATCAACTATGGCGACCTTGCCAAGTCCGGCTGCCTTTAATCGAGTTAGTATTAGCCGAATGTCATCAAGAATGTCTTCATTGAAAAAGCTCGCAACATCTGAAAACTTTTTGACATGAGTGGACTTCATGAACTGCCACGCGCGCCGGTCGTCTGACCTCGAGTCGGCGGAGCCATCTGGCGACTGGTATTTTATCTTCCTGAGGTCGTCCCTTGCCCCCTGAATGTTCGCTGCGCGGGTCTGCGCAACTTCGGTAATTGCCCTGAGAAGCGCGATCCGCGCGTCAGGGTGCGTCCCGTGCCCCTCCGCCAGGTATCCGTAGTCGTGGCTTATCCACTCTACGGACGCCGCATTGAAGGTCGGTATGCCGATGTCAGAGGTAATTTCCTTGATAATCAACGGTATTCCCGCCGCCCTGAATTTTTCCGCAAGCGATACCACCGGCCCAAAGTCTAGATCCGAGATATCTACGTCAGGGAACATCGACGGATCGTCGACGAAAACTTCTGGCCTGATTGCGCGCAATGAGAAGCCGGCAGAACTCAGCGCTCCGGAGACTGACCGAAGGAAGTGGTAGGGTATTGCGCTTGCCCTGAGTTCCGCGAGGCTTATCGCGTCGCGCTCGATAACCTCGCAAAGCGAATGGCAGATAGCTTCTTCGATGACATTTCCCGATGCCAAGCCATTTGTGTGAAAATAGGCGAATGGATTGACGGCTGGCGGGGCTGGAGAATATCGGAAGAGGGCGATTGACGCGGGCACCATTACCGGCCTGTGTGCCTTTCCGTCGACCAGCGCGTTCAAATCGATTGCCTCGATAAAGTCTGTGACCATGTCATCGCGGTACTCAAAACTCATCGGCTCGACAAATTCATCGGGGTGAATTACATCGTGTGTCTTTGACAGCTCTCCGTAGCTTGCTCGTATGAAATTGCGGGGTCCGCCACTTGGGAGCGAGCAGAACCTCTCGATGCTCTCCATGAGCGCGCTTGCCATTGCATGCTCTCGTGTGGGGCCCTTGCCGCTGTACACCCAGATGTAATCCTCAGTGCCTGGAAGAACTGCAGAGTAGTTTGGAATTCCAAGAACGTCCATTCCAGTAATATCTGCAAGCCGGGTGACACCAATCTTTCTGGAAAGCGGAACCACCTTTTCGAGCGTTTCTTTGGCCGGTTTTATCCTCGAAGTGCCGTTGACAGTCCATTTCTTCATGCTCTTGAGGGCAAGTTCCACGGAGTGAACTTGAACTCACGTGTTCATATCAAGCTTTACCCGAGGAGGCGAACGGTCTAGTAGTCACACTGTTATTGGACCGCCGCAGAGCAATATCCGGGCATTGTCAGTTCCAGGTTTGGAGACTGAATGGTATCTGCGCGATTACCTGTTCAGGCAAGGAAAACTAGGCAGGCGGATCTATTCTCCCGAAGACATCGCTTCCGAAATGTCAAGGACATACCTGAGGTACAAGGGCTTCTCGCCAGAGTCACTGTTCGCCCTGCAGCTCCCGGCATTTGACAGTCTGGCCCGGCTGGGCGTGGTCGAAAAGTCAGACCAGAATAGCTACATGCTCGCCTCCGAGCTTGTGCGGCTTCGATGCTCCAAGTGCTTTTACGTTTCATACATTTCGACAGCGGAGCCAAGAAAGTGCCTGCGCTGTGCGCATGCCGAGCTTTACGATTTTCCAAAAATGAAGTAAACTCTATTATAGAGTCGCGCGACAAATGCGTTTAACTTTGCCTCCCGAAGGGCGTACGGCAGATTACGAGCGATTATGCAGAAGCATCTTTGAGATCGATGCCGCCGTCCGGTTTGCCGGAGTCATTGGCAAAATGGGCAAGCTTGAGGCAGGAGGCATGCGCAAAGGCGTAACGGCACTCGAGCAGGACGAGGACGCGCAGCGCGTCTACCTTGACTTTGCATTGCGAAGCGCCATGCGGCACGACTTTGACCCAGTGTTTGGGCGCGTACTGTACGCATTCTCGGAAAGGGAAAAGATCAAGTTTGCCACCTTTCCGATTGCCGAAGAGACAATCCTGCTTGTTTCAATAGAGAGGGCGGCGCCTCACGACACGATTGTCGAAAAGGTACGCACTCTGGTTGGGCAGTTGAAAGGGAAGTAGTCATGTTTGGCAAGGCAAAATGCAAGCTATGCGGTTCCTCCGTTCGCTTTGCCCTCAGGCACCTAAGCGAGAATCACCCCGAGGTTTATGCGAACGCCCGCAAGATGCGCATGCCGGATATCATGGAAAAATATTTTTCCACTGACTAGAATATTCCGATTGATTAATTACACTCGCACTTGAATCCGGCGGCTGAATCCCAGTGGGAAATATGCGTAAAAGGGCGGGAAGTCGCAAAAGTGTGAGGGAATCAAAAAGCGGCCGGTCGCACGGCGCTGACGGTGATGACCTACGCCTTCCAAAGCAGGTTACTGGCAAAGAACTCTCGAGCGTCGAAGAGTTGAGCGCCAGGCTGACAGCACTTGTGGAAATGCTCGATGAAAAAGGCGTCATTAGTGCCCGGGAGTACTCAAGGGTGGCTGCCATGAGGCTGCACGAGATTTCAAAGGCTGCGGCTTTTGAGGAGCTAGAAGACGAGCTTTGAGCCCCTCGCGGCTCCAGCTGGCAATGACCATCGGTCTTGGGGCTCTTGCCGGTCTTATCGCAGGGGCTCTTGTAGCCATAATGAACTCGACGATCCTTGTCCCATACGGCTCGAACCTTGCCGATCAGTGGGCCGGCGACCTTCAGGACCAGGGAGCCTTTGACGAGGATGAGTTCAATGCGCTCCTTGCGTCGATCAAGTTGTTCAACAACACATTGTTTCCAGTAGCCGCGGGTATCGGAATGGGAGCTTTGCTGTCGCTTACCTATCTTTACGTACAACGCATCCGGCCCGCAGAGCAGCTCAAGGTGACTCTCGTATGCGCCGTTGCAATGTGGTTCGTAATCAGCGTGATCCCGTCATTGAAATATCCTCCCGACGCCGAGTCCACATTTGACCCGGACAAATCGCCTACCTACTATGCATTGCTTGCGGCCTATACCTTTGTTTCAGCCGGTGCGGCGGTGTTGTCGGCCAAGTTATTTTCGCGCTCTAATAGGAAGGACAGGTGGCTCGGAGCAGGAGCACTTTATCTTGTAATTGTAGCGGCCGCGTCCTTTGCTTTTCCTGAAATACCTCATGACGACACTCTTTTCCCACTGCAGATGCTGGTGCCTTGGCGCTCGGCGGTTGCAGGGGAGGCGGGAGCCTTTTGGCTCGTGCTTGGCATAGTCTCAGGATTGCTGTTCAAGTTTGGGCTAGAGCAGAACAAGCCCGTCCAGGTATCTGAAAAATAATTAGCTCAAAAAAAGAAAAGAAAGGAAGGTGCCCTAAGGCACTGCGTAGCTGGCTGATGCGGTAGTTCCGCTACTTGTTTCAGTAGTCGTTATGTTTAGCGTTGTTCCAGCCATCGAAGCGGGGTCGATAAGAAGTGAGCTGTCGAATGAGCCTGCGCTGTCTGTGGTCGTTGTTGTCGCTGATGAGCTGTCGCCGTTGATCATTGTTGTTACCTTAGCGTTTGGCGCGAATCCAGCTCCAGTTACAGTGATTGTGGAATTGGTCGAGCCTGCAGTCACTGAAATTGTTGCGTTAGATGCTGAAGTTGTGTTGCTAGATGTCTGGTTTGTGGTTGAAGTTGATGTTTCGTTAGAGGAGGTAGAGGTTTGGTTTGAAGATGAAGTCTGGTTTGCAGATGTCTCATTGACGGATGATGTTTGTGTTGTTGAGAGTGCAGAGGTAAAGTTGTTGACTATTGTTGGAGTGTCTATCGATGCCTTCAGGGTGTATACAGCAATGAATGAACCGCCTGTCGAGTGTATCATTACACCGTTGCCGCTAAACACCGTCGAGCCTGAATCGCCATTGCTAGAGCCTGCTGAATTGATTACGCTTACCGCATAAGTCTTGCCGTCTACCTTGATAGTCATTG